>CAMAPQ010000009.1 GCA_945860125.1 Klebsiella pneumoniae | reverse complement strand
GCAGAATTTGAAGAATTGACTGCGATAAACAACTTAAACAAAGGTGCTTTCTGACCGCCTTTTCGTTGCGTACCTGCGCTTTCTCAAGCCCTACTTGCCCCTTTATAAACTCATGAAAAAATTCGCACGGCCATCGGTAAGACCACTCCTGAATCATTTTTCCGCCACTCCAATTCTTCGCGTTGGTAATTAAAAAACGCGGCGCATCTGTTAAATCTTCTCGCTCATGAACAATCGCAATTCGTTTTTTCCCCCAGCCTTTTCGTAATGAAAGTACCTTAGTACCGTCATTCCGCATAGTGGCCAATTAAGTCTTTTTAATTATTTTTTATTACAAGAAAAAGACTTAAATTTGCTATTTTTGCGCTTTCACTCGCCTATTTTGATTTCATATTAATCCCATTTATGATCGCTGAGATTCTCTATGACACTCTGTCATTTAAAGCGGAGCTGATAAATGCATCAAAATGAGTTCTGAATCATGAAAAATAGATCAAAAAATAAACAAAACAATAATGCTCAAAAATTTTGCCACTATCCGGAATGTCGGCTGGAGCAATTTTGCGTAAGTCCTATACTTGAAAAGTGACCTATCATTAAAAAGTTGTTAAAAATTAAAAATGAAAAGCATGAATATAAAGTTTTCTTTTTCCAGTCTACGCGCAATGGGATTCCTCACTTTAAGTTTGGGTGTGATGGCTAGCGTGCTATTTTCTTGGCAGGTAGATGTAATCAATAAAAAAAGAGTTCACGTAGCAACTATTGAGGCTGCTGAGCGTATTAGGCTTGATATTCAACAGCATCTTAATCTTTATGAAAATGGGTTGCGCGGTGCGCGTGGCGCAGTATTAACTGTAGGTGAGCAGGATATAACCCGTGAAAAATTCTTGGCTTATATGCTGTCTCGTGATATCGAGAAGGAGTTTCCTGGTGCGCGGGGTATTGGCTTTATTCGTCGTGTCCCACAACAACAGGAGGCTGCTTTTGTTGAGCAAGCAAGGCAGGATGGAAAGCCAGATTTTTCTATTCGTGCGCTAACGCCTCATGAGGGGGAGCGTTATATCATTCAATATATTGAGCCTGTTGCACGTAATTTGGCGGCAGTTGGTTTGGATATCGCTTCTGAACAAAATCGGCGAAGCGCCGCAGAAGCGGCAATAAACACCGGCAACGCAACGCTAACAGGCCCTATTACTTTGGTGCAGGCTACAGGTGAGTCTCGGCAAGCCTTTTTAATGCTTTTACCTATCTATGCTAATGCCATTACACCTATCACGGTTGAAGCTCGTAAAAGTTTGGCATTTGGTTGGAGTTATGCGCCTTTATTAATCAGAGAAGTATTAGCTAATTTATTTTTTGATCAAAAAGCCATGCATTTATCCTTAACCGATATTACTGAAGAGAAAAGCAAATCGACTTTTTTTAATTTGCCAGCTGCGCATAGTGCTGAGCTTATATCTGGGCATAATGTGGTGTTGGAAGAATTTGGTCGTAAATGGCAGTTAGAGTTGAATGTTTATCCTTTATTTGTTCAGCGTTTAAATCAGCTTTCGCCTTTGTTAGTTTTATTTACTGGTTTTGTTATAACGTTGTTATTAACTTTTTTAGTCATTTCAGTTGGCGTGAGTCGTCGGCGTAAAAAGCAGGCTGAAGCTAAAATTATGGAGCTTAATTCTAATTTAGAACGTCAGGTTATTGATCGTACTGCTGAGTTAGTTGCGCTTAGTGAGAAGTTAAGTGTTGTTGCGAAGATAGCAGAGGCAGCAAGTGAGGCTAAGTCTGCTTTTTTAGCCAATATGAGCCATGAAATTCGTACGCCGATGAATGCAATTCTTGGCATGCTGCAACTGACACAGCAAACAGAATTAAATCATCGTCAGCGGGATTATCTTTCTAAGGCGCAATCTGCTGCTAAATCATTACTTAGTTTGCTTAATGATATTTTAGATTTTTCCAAAATAAATGCAGGCAAAATGGAGCTGGATATTCATACGTTTGAAGTTGAGCGTTTATTGCAAGATTTAGCTGTCATTCTCTCTGGCAATCAAGCCGATAAAAATATAGAAGTGTTATTTGATATTGATCCTAAAATACCTGCAACGCTCGTGGGCGATAGTTTACGTTTAAAACAAATACTCATTAATCTTGGCGGGAATGCGTTGAAATTTACAGCGCAAGGTCAGGTGGTAGTTAGTATGAAATTGCAAGCGCAAGCAGCTAGCAAGGTTACTTTGCAGATTGCTGTATCTGATACAGGTATGGGGATTAGCAAAGAGCAAATTGCGCGTATTTTTGATGGGTTTGTTCAGGCGGAGGCTTCAACTAGTCGCCAGTTTGGCGGTACGGGTTTGGGGCTTGTTATTAGTAAGCGTTTAGTAGATTTAATGGGTGGAACGCTTTGTTTAGAAAGTGAGTTAGGTTGTGGTGCTCGCTTTTGGTTTGATCTTTGTTTTGACTGCCCCAATGGAGTAGCGCTCATCGATATTGACCATAAGTTAGCATTCAAGCCTCGAATATTAATCGTCGATGATAATATTGTTTCTGCGCAGCTATTAGCTTATACCGTTAGATCGTTAGGTTGGCACGCCGATATTGCTAATGGCGGTCATGATGCTGTAGACATGGTTCGTATTACCAATAGTCAGAATCAGCATTATCACTTGGTCTTAATGGATTGGTGTATGCCACAGCTAGATGGAATTGGTGCGGCTGAATTAATGCTTGGTATCAATCTGCAAACTAATCCCTTAGTGATTATCATGGTTACAGCCTTCGAGCGAGAAAGACTTGTGCAGCAGCATAATACAAAAGTTTTCTATCAGGATTTATTAACTAAGCCGGTTACACCTCAATGCTTCTTTAATAGTATGGTACAAGTACTCACCGGCACATTGTCTAATGAAAATGATTGGTCATCTGAGTTAATTAGTCAGCAATTACTGGCAGGTTTATGTTTGTTGGTCGTAGAAGATAATGCCATTAATCGTGAAGTCGCTTTTGAGTTGCTAAGTAGTGAGGGTGCTGAGGTTGAGTTGGCAGAAGGAGGGGTGGAAGGTGTTTCTAAAGTATTAAACGGCAATAAAACTTATGATCTTGTGATTATGGATATGCAAATGCCTGATATTGATGGTTTAGAAGCTGCTCGCCGTATTCGCGCTGATCAGCGTTTTGATCATTTACCTATTCTTGCAATGACAGCCAATGTCTCGTCATCCGATAAAGAAGCTTGTTTTGCTGCTGGCATGAATGGTCATGCAGGCAAGCCAATTGATATGGATCAGCTTATTCCTGATATCCTTAGTTTAGTAAAGCGTAAGTCTGTTTATTCGCAGCCAGTGCTGTTAGAAACTTTGCCAAGTAACACTGAGATGCTCATTGAGGAGTTCCAAGTAATATTAAAACGCTTTGGTGGTAAAGTGGCTATTTTTCAGCGGATGTATTCTAATTTTCAACCTGAAATAAGTGATCTTTTAGTAAGCTTGCATAATCAAATACAAGCTCAAGATGGGCCAAGTGCTAAGAGGACTCTACACACCGTTAAAGGTTTGGCTGCCATAATGGGGGCAAAAGCTTTGGCGGTAGAAGCGGGTAAATTAGAGAAGTACATTGAGGCAGAAGAAGTTTGTGATTTGCGTGTTTTAATTAATCAAACTGCGCTTTTTAATTTTCAGCAAGTATTTGAAGCCAGTCATGCGCAGTTATCGCAGTTGGTTACTAAAAATCGTGCATAAGGAAACGCTACATTCTCAATTTTTTTCTTGTTGTTACGTTGAAGCGTGTTTATAATTGCCTCGCATCTAGAGTTTGTATTATTTTTTGTTTTTATGGTTCATTTTATAGACGCGTAGCTCAGTTGGTTAGAGCACCACCTTGACATGGTGGGGGTCGGTGGTTCGAGTCCACTCGTGTCTACCATATCCTTAACCTGTTTTTTTAGCTAAGATTAAGCTCAGGCTTGAGCTTTCTAAGCTCATTTGCTTTTCTTTTTTAAGTGGGTTTTCAGTGCTGCTCAAAAATAATTGACTAAGATTTTTAGCCGCAATACTAGCCAAAATGGACAAATTAATTAATTAACTATGCCTCATATTACTTTGCCTGATGGCAGTATTAAGCAGTTTAATCATCCTGTGTCAGCATTGGATGTTGCCCGATCAATTGGTCCTGGTTTGCTTAAGGCGACCGTAGCATGCCGTGTTAATGGTTTAATGCGTGATGCGTCACTTCCCATTAAGGAAGATGCTTCTGTTGAATTATTGACGATTCAAAACCCTGCCGCTTTAGAAATTATTCGCCACTCATGCGCCCATTTGGTGGGCCATGCAATTAAACAGTTATATCCTTCTGCAAAAATGGCGATCGGTCCTGTTGTCGATGACGGCTTTTATTACGATATTTCTTTTGAACGATCTTTCTCGCCTGATGATTTAGTTGCTATTGAAGCGCGTATGCTTGAACTGATTAATAAAGAATATGATGTAACGATAAGAGCGGTGTTAAAAGCAGAGGCAGTCACTGTCTTTACTGATCGAGATGAGCCTTATAAGTTACAGATTCTTGATGGTATTTCAGAAGGTGAAGAGATCAAGTTGTATTATCATGAAGAATATATTGATATGTGTCGTGGCCCTCATGTGCCTAATACTCGTTTTTTAAAGGCTTTTAAATTAACGAGGTTGGCGGGCGCTTATTGGCGTGGCGATTCACAAAATGAAATGTTACAGCGAATTTATGGTACGGCTTGGTTAAATGCCAAAGAGTTAAAAGCCTATTTATTACGTATTGAAGAAGCACAAAAGCGTGATCATCGTAAAATAGCCAAACAGCTCGATTTATTCCATATTCAGGAAGAAGCTCCTGGCATGGTTTTTTGGCATCCTAAAGGTTGGGTTATTTATCAGGTTTTAGAGTCTTATATGAGAGATATCTTGCTTGATCATGACTATCAAGAGATCCGTACTCCCCAGATTGTCGATCGTAGTTTGTGGGAGCGCTCTGGCCACTGGGAAAAATTTAGAGAGAATATGTTTACCACGCTTTCGGAAGAGCGCGAGTTTGCAATAAAACCAATGAACTGCCCTTGTCATGTTCAGGTGTTTCGCCAGGGGTTACATTCTTATCGCGAGCTACCATTGCGTTTGGCTGAGTTTGGTTCTTGTCATCGTAATGAGGTTTCTGGATCTTTGCATGGTCTCATGCGCGTTCGTAATTTTACGCAAGATGATGCTCATATTTTCTGCGCTGAAGATCAGATTCAGCTAGAAGTTATACAGTTTATTGATCTGGTTTATAAAGTTTATGCAGACTTTGGTTTTTCTGAAATCATCATTAAATTGTCAACGCGGCCTGAGTTACGTGTTGGTAGTGAAGAAATTTGGGATAAGGCAGAAAAAGCATTGGCGACTGCTTTAGAGAGTCGAGGTCTTGCTTTTGGTCTGTTGCCGGGGGAAGGGGCTTTTTATGGGCCTAAGATCGAATTTTCTTTGCAGGATTGTTTGGGGCGTATTTGGCAGTGCGGAACAATACAGGTTGATTTTTCAATGCCTGAACGTTTAGGTGCGGAATATGTGGCTGAAGATAATACGAGAAAAACGCCTGTTATGTTGCATCGTGCGGTATTAGGTTCCTTTGAGCGTTTTATTGGTGTGTTAATTGAGCATTTTGCGGGAAAGCTTCCCCCTTGGCTTTCCCCTGTGCAAGTTGTTGTAATGAGTATTACAGATAGGCATGATGCCTCTTGTTCTCAGGTAGCGTCTGTTTTGAAGGGGTTGCGTTATAGAGTTCAATTAGACTTGAGGAATGAGAAAATAGGCTTTAAAATTCGTGAGCATACACTTCAGCGTATTCCTTATTTGTTGGTAGTGGGTGATAGAGAAGTAGAGAAGTCTTCCGATGTGGATCGTCCTTTTGTTTCTGTGCGCACCTTGATTGGCCAAGATTTAGGTTCTCAGTCGCTGGATCAATTTTGCCTGTTGCTAGAATCTGCCATTGCTCTACGTGGTAATTTTACTTGGGCTAGTTAGTTTTTTGTGTTTAGGTGTTCTATACCCAAAGTAATTGGAATCACCGAGGAGACGGCAAGAGAGAGAGCCCCATGAGCATAGACAAACTATGTGCTTGGGGTGAATGATCGCAGCCAACAAGGCCGTGTTTTCAAGTACGAAGGGTATATTGGCGTTGAATTATTTGAAAAGTTATTAGTTGGAGGTTTGTCATTAGCAAAGAATTTACTAAGCCTGAGTTTAAGGTAAATAAAGATCAACCTGTTAAATCACCTCAGGGTGCTCGTGATGGGGAGGCTCAAAAGGAATCTCAGGGTCGTGATAAGTCGACCAAGAAAAATAAAGTTAATGACGATATTAAGCATAAAGAGCTTCGTTTAATTAATGTGAATGGTGATCAAGTTGGCTTAATGTCAGCAAGGGAAGCTATTCAGCTTGCGGTTGAAGCTGGGCTTGACTTGGTTGAGATTGCAGCTGATGCTACGCCTCCTGTTTGTAGGATTATGAATTATGGTAAGTTTCTTTTCGAGGAAAAGAAGAAACGTGCTGATTCAAGAAAGAAACAGAAGCAAGTGCAGTTAAAAGAGATTAAAATCCGACCTGCAACTGAAGAGGCTGATTACCAAGTCAAAATTAGGGCCTTAAAGCGCTTTCTAGAAGATGGCGATAAAGCAAAGGTAACCCTGAAATTTAAAGGGCGAGAGTCTTCTCATCAAGAGTTAGCAGAAGTGCTCCTCAAGAGAGTTGAGGCTGACTTGTCTGAGTATGGCACGCTAGAGCAAGATACAAGAGATGGTAAGCAGATGCTTCAAGTGTATCAGCCTAAGAAAAGAAAATAACCCGCAAGGGTTTTTGCAGATTTTTGTGCTGGGAAAGGATGATAAAATTGCTATTGCCAGATGAAGTTTTTCTTATCGTGTTTAAGCATCCAGCCAAAAGTAACAAGCGTTAAAAGCGCGCTTGTAGAAGAGTAAAGGGATTTATCATTACGTTGTACAGTCTAAATTTAAGGTATCAAGATGTCCAAAATTAAAACCAAACGAGGGGCTGCTAAGCGTTTTAAACCAACCGCCTCTGGTTTCAAAAGAAAGCAAGCTTTTAAAAACCATATTCTCACCAAGAAATCTGCTAAGAGAATCCGCCAGTTGCGTGGAAAGCTTTTGGTTAGAGCGGAAGATATGCGGCATATTCATAGAATGCTTCCGAACTCTCTTTAGTGTTATGTTCAGTATTTTTTAAATTTGCAGTGTTCAACTAATTTTTGGTTTTCAGTAGGAGAAGGTAGTGGCAAGAGTTAAGCGTGGTGTCGTTGCTGGTCGACGTCATAAAAAAGTTTTAAAGTTGGCGAAAGGTTATTACGGTGCGAGAAGTCGAGTTTATCGTGTTGCTAAGCAGGCGGTTATTAAAGCCCATCAATATGCTTACCGTGATCGACGAGCAAAAAAACGTGATTTCAGAAGTTTATGGATTGTGCGTATCAATGCTGCTGCTCGTATTCATGGCTTGTCTTACAGCGTGTTTATGAACGGCTTGAAAAGAGCAGCTATAGAAATGGATCGTCGTGTTTTAGCTGATTTAGCATTGCATGATGATGCTTCATTTGCTGTATTAGTTGAGAAAGCTAAGGCAGCTTTAGAGTCTGTATAGATACTATGGGAAGTAGGTGCTTGGCACCTACTAATTCCATTTCCAGCTTAATTATTTCTTGTTGTTAGGCGGCAGCTATAAATAATGGCAGCCGCTACTGATACTAAAAATATAATTACGATGGGAATAGAGTAACTATTAAGAAGGCACTTAAGAAGGTTTTTTTTCTGGTGTTAATAACACAAGAATAATTGCTTTTTTAGGTGCCTTCTTTTTTGTTGTATGTAATTTAGAGGGAGCGTCTATGCAGGAAAATGAGTTTGTTGCGCTATTTGTTACTAAAATTGCAGCTATTCGTGAAGAAGCACAAGTAAAGCTGGCGCAAGCTTCTGATCTGCAAGATATTGAGCAGGTTCGTATTAATCTGTCTGGTAAAAAAGGTGTAATTACTGAACTTTTGAAAAGTATGGGTACTTGTGATCCTAAACTTCGTCCGCAGTTGGGTGAGGAAGTTAACCAGCTTAAAAGTTGGTTGCAAAGCAAGCTTTCAGAAGCAAAGGAATATCAAGAAAATCGTTTATTTCAAGAGAAAATGACCAGAGAAAAATTAGATGTTACGTTGCCAGGAAATGGCTTTATTTATGGGGCGTTGCACCCTGTTACTAAAACGCTAAAAAGAATACAGTCTTATTTTTCAACACTTGGTTTTAATGTGGTAGAAGGCCCTGAAATTGAAGATGATTTTCATAATTTTGAAGCATTGAATATTCCTTCACATCATCCAGCACGTGCGATGCACGATACATTCTATTTTACTGAAAATCTTTTGTTAAGAACACATACTTCGCCTGTGCAAATACGCACAATGACAGCGCATAAGCCTCCTTTTCGGATGTTATGTCCTGGGCGTGTTTACCGGTGCGATTCTGATTTAACCCATACGCCTATGTTTCATCAGGTTGAAGGTTTGCTAATTGATGAAAACATTAGTTTTGCAGAGTTAAAAGGTATTTTGAGTGACTTCCTCCAGTATTTTTTTGGGGCTGATTTAGCCGTGCGATTTCGGCCTTCTTATTTTCCTTTTACAGAACCTTCAGCGGAAGTTGATGTTCAATGTGTAAGTTGTAAAGGAAAAGGTTGCCGTATTTGTAAACAGACAGGATGGTTAGAGGTGTTGGGTTGCGGAATGGTTCATCCTAATGTTCTTAGCAATTGCCATATTGATCCTGAAAAATATATTGGTTTTGCCTTTGGTTTAGGTGTAGAGCGTTTCGCAATGTTGCAATATGGTGTGACTGATCTACGTTTGTTCTTCGAGAATGATGTGCGCTTCTTGAGTCAATTTTAATAAGGGGCATTTATGCAAGTTAGTATTAGTTGGCTGAATGAATGGTTAAGTAAAAGTATTGACGTAAGTCTTCTTTCAAAAAAGTTAACGATGGCAGGTTTGGAAGTTGAAGCATTAGTACCGGCGGGCATTACTTCTTCCCACTTTGTGGTAGGTGAAATTATTTCGATTGAAAAACATCCTCAGGCTGACAAGCTTCGAGTTTGTCAGGTTGATGTTGGGCAGGCTGTGTTGCTCCAAATTGTAACGGCAGCACAAAATGTTAATAAGCAAGATAAAGTGCCCGTTGCTTTATTGGGCGCAACATTGCCTTCTGGTAAAAAAATTGAGCATACTTACTTGCGCGGTGAGCCTTCGCAAGGCATGTTTTGTTCGGCAGAAGAGCTTGGTATGGCTGAAAAAGCAGAGGGCGTATTAATTTTAGAGGCTTCAGTGACTAATGGTGCTTGTATCGTTAAATTGTTTGATCTGGAAGATCAATCGCTCGTTTTAAATATTACCCCTAATCGTGGTGATTGTTTGAGTGTTAAAGGTTTATCTCGTGAAATCGCTATTAATACCGGCTTTTCTTTAACTCCTGTTGAAATTAAGCCGATCGTTGCATCATTAGTAGAGCAGTTGCCTATAATAGTTGAAGCAAAAGAAGCTTGTCCTATTTATTGTGGGCGAGTAATAAAAGGTCTTAATCTCTGTGCTAAAACACCTTTCTGGATGTTAGAAAAACTTAGGCGTTCAGGTTTAAGGTCGGTGCATCCTGTGGTAGATATTACTAATTTTGTGATGCTTGAATTAGGTCAGCCATTGCATGCTTTTAATCTTGCCGCTATTGATGAAAAAATAGTAGTTCGTTGGGCAAAAGAAAATGAGTCACTTGTTTTATTAGATCAAAAACAGCTTGATTTAAAGCCAAATACTTTGATTATTGCTGATGCCAAAAATCCTATAGCAATGGCAGGCATAATGGGTGGCTATGCTTCTTCTGTGACAGACGATACCTGCAATATTTTTCTAGAGTGCGCTTATTTTGCGCCTCACTATATCGCTGGCAAAGCACGCCAGTATGGAATGCATACTGATGCAAGTCATCGGTTTGAGCGAGGTGTAGACCCTTCTGGCGTCAGTACAGCACTAGAGAGGGCAACACAATTAATTTTAGAAGTATGTGGCGGGCAAGCTTCACTTGTACAAGTTGAGCTTGCTGATAAAGCAATAATGAATGCTCAAGCTGAGAAGTCAATTACATTAAGGCAGAACCGCATAACGCGGGTGATTGGGAAAAAATATGAGTCTGAAACTATTGAGGCTATTTTAATTGGTTTAGGTTTTACGTTTCAAAAGACTCAATTATCGTGGTGCGTTACAGTGCCTTCTCATCGTTTTGATATAGAGCGAGAAGAGGACTTAATTGAAGAAATTGTCCGTATTGATGGTTATGATTATGTAGAGCCTATTTTCCCCCGAGCGAGCGTTATTAAACCACTCAGACAAAAGGAGCAGGATATTTCCTTGCTAGAAGTAAGAGATTACTTTGTTGGCAGAGAGTATTACGAGGCAATTAATTATAGTTTTGTTGACCCTGAATTGTTGGCGCTTATATCTGATGCGCCTTTTTTAAAATTGATAAATCCTATTTCTCAGGACTTATCTGTTATGCGAACTACTTTATGGGCGGGCTTGCTTAAGGCATTACAAAATAATATTAACCGTCAGCAGGCTAGAATACGTTTTATCGAATTGGGTGTTTGTTTTTTTCCGCAAAATACCGTTAGTGTTGGTGAGCTGAGACAACAAAATTTGATGCAGCAACCCTTTATAGCCGGCATGATAACTGAGCAGCTTTTTAAAAAAGGATGGTCTCCTACCGTAAAAGAAGCTGATTATTTTGATATTAAAGGAGATTTAGAGGGTTTTTTTGCGCTTTTGAAAATTACAGATCAAATTACCTTTAAGCAAGCGCAACATAAAGCGTTACATCCTGGGCAGTCAGCAGAAATTTTCTTGGCAGAAGAGTCTATAGGCTGGCTGGGTGCTCTGCATCCTGATTTATTAAAAAAGTTAGATTTAACCGGAAACGTTTTTTTATTTGAGTGTTGCCTTGAAAAAATTTTTAAAGGAAAAAAACCTTTATTTAAAGAAGTTTCAAAATTTCCGACTGTTACGCGTGATTTGGCATTTGTTATTGATCGTGCCATTTCTGCTCAGTCTATTTTAGGGGTGATTAAGCAAGGGATGGGTGCTTTGTGCCAAGATGTAACGCTCTTTGATGCTTATGAAGGTGAGCATCTAGAAAGTAGTAAAAAAAGTTTGGCCGTTTCCTTGACATTACAGCATCCATCTCGCACCCTTATAGAGGATGAAATTAATCAGGTCATTGATGTTGTGATCGATCAAGTTACAAAGCAATTTGATGCTGTTTTGAGGGACAAAGAATGGCGGCGCTAACAAAAGCGGATATTTCAGAAAGATTAATTAATGATGTTGGGCTTAATAAGCGCACAGCGAAGCAGATTGTAGAGGTTTTTTTTGAGGAGTTGTGCACGGCCTTAGAAAATAATGAGAATATTAAGTTATCTGGATTTGGTAATTTTGATTTAAGAAATAAAAGTCAGCGTCCAGGGCGCAATCCTAAAACAGGAGAGGCGGTGCAGATTGCTTCTAGGCGAGTCGTAACATTTAAGCCAGGGCAAAAGCTTAAAGAAGGGATAGAAAAATTAGAAGATGGAACTCTGGAGCAGGGGGAGCTATAACTTCCCAAGCGAAAGCCTGGGAAGAAAATAAAAATAAGTAGGCCTGCCCTAGAAGGTTATCTGTGGCAGAACCTACTTACCAGCACCTTGTCACTCGCTTTCACTCGCTGTAATAAATAACTAAAGCTATTACAGCGAGATCTCATTCAGAAAGTGCTAGGCAGCTACTTCTGATTTCTTAGGAGCAGCAGCCTTAATAACTGGCTTTTTAACAGCTGCAGCTGCAGCTGGCTCGCCCTTTTGGTTTTCGCCCAATTGAACAAGTTCTTCAAACATTTTTTGTGCGCCATCTTTCGTTTTGGTAACAAGACCTAGTGTTGCAAGTTTCAATTTGCCTAGATATTCCTTATTTGTGAACTGGCCATCCCATGCAGCGCGCACTTGAGAAGCGAGTGATTTACCTTCTTCTTCTTGCTGTTGGCCCACTTTAACAAGTTCATTGAACTGTTTATTGGTACCGTCAGACAGTTTAATTACTAAGCCGCGGCCTGCTTTTGTAATCTGTTCGATTGATTGGTTTGCTTGGTCCAACTGCTCTTTTACTTTTTCCTTGATATCTGTCATAACTTTTTCTCTCGCTATTAGCACTAATTTAAAATTAAAAAACGTCTAGAAAACAAAGGCGTAACAACAGCATTACTTCAGTGTCCCCCCAAAGTGGTATGCACTAGCTGCATCGATCAACCAAATACACGAACCTTGTTACACCAAAGAAAAAACAGCCTATATTTGACTTTGTTTGTCTCTCGTTCACGTATGTTTCTGGGCTACCCTTTACGTTACGTTGGTAATATTAATTAAAAAAATTAGAATATTGTGACTAATTTTTTTATGATTATTCTTTATTGTTTGGCGTGTTTTTTATCTCAATAAAAGCTTCGCCTTTAATCTCCCTAAGCCATAGGTTAAGTTCTTCATCAAACTTCTTTTTGAAGATAAACTGCTGTGCTTGCTCTTGTCTTAATGCCAAGCTTAAGTCTTGGTTTCTTCTTTCTACTACTTTTAAAATATGCCATCCAAAAGTAGATTGAAAAGGCGGGCTTATTTGATTAGCTTGCGTTGTTTTCATGACAGCATCAAACTCTGGCACCATTTGATTGGGTGATACCCATTCAAGATCTCCGCCACGATTTGCGCTACCTGGATCGTCAGAGTAAATTCTAGCCAATTCAGCAAAGTCTTCACCTTTTTGAGTGCGCTTATATATTTCTTTAATTAAATCCTCACAAGCTTGCTGTGATCTAATTTCATTTTGTTTTATTAGAATATGTTGGACGTGAGTTTGATTAATAATTTTTTCATTGCCACCTTTTTTTGCTATTAGCTTAATAATATGAAATCCGCTGGGGCTACGAAAAGGCTCAGAGACTTCCCCTGTATTCATTACGCTGACTTTTCCTTCAAATAGTGTAGGGAGCTGGTTTCCTTCTCGCCATCCTAAGTCTCCGCCCTCTAGTGCATATTGATCACCCGAAAAAGCAATAGCGGCTTCTTTAAAGCCTGTCCCTTTTTTGAGTTCATCATGAACTTTCTCAGCAATTTTTTTTGCCTGCTCTAGGGTTTTGCTATCTGGTGATTCTGGTAAGGGAATGAGGATATGTCCTAGATGATATTCAGAAGAAATAACATTATGCGCAACAGCTGAGTTTAAAAAATTTTGAATATCTTGTTCTGAAATATGAATACGTTTCCCAACTTGTTTTTGTTGTAATTCATTTATTAGTAATTCCTTTTTTATTTGCTGATAAAAAACTTCAAACTCTTTCGTGTTTTTAAAGGATTGATGAAATTGATCAAGCGTCATTTTATTTGAAGAGGCAATTTTTTGAATTGTACGATTAACATTTTCGTCAGAGACACGAATTCCTGCAGTTTTTGCAAGCTGAAGCTGTATTTCCTCCAAAAGCATACGTTCTAAAACTTGCGAATAAATAATTGATTGAGGTGGTAAAGAACTTATTTCTTCTTTTAAGCTTTTAAGAACTTGCGCCATTCTTTGATCAATTTCGCTTTGTAAAATAATGTTGTCATTAACAATCGCAACAATTTTATCCAGCGTATCGACTTGCGTTTTGCCAAAAGTAAAAGGTGAGATTAATAGTAGTAAAAATGAATACAGAACAATTTTTTTCACGATGTGCCTCTAGTTTTCAAAATAATGAAACTTGTTGTAACCAGGTATGCTATTACCAAATATTCTTTCGGATTTATTGCCAAGATTACCTAAACCTTTAAAAACAAACTCAATGATAAAAGAGTATTTATAACTAAAGTCTTCAGAAAAAACCTCTGTTTTTGGTCTGATATTTTGCGTATACAGCATCTGTAGTAACCAGCAACAGCTCTCATAATTAAGGCCAAGAATATTGCCAAGACTAGATTCACCCTCTCTATCATATTGAATAGCGCTTAAAACACGCCATTTAGGGTGAATGCTTTGGCTAAATGAAAACTGAATCTGGTCTATTTTATCTGTTTCAATTGTCTCACGTCGGTAACGATAGCCTAAATTTAAAATACGGTTTAAATTTTTATGGAACTGAATTTCTGTTGCGCCGCTTTGTATCAATTCTTCACGATGATTATATTCTACCGCCATTTTTATGGTGGTATGTTGTGGCCAAGCAAATTGTCCATCTAATAAAAAAGGGCTGGTTGAATAATGTCGGGTATTGCCTGGATTAATCTGTACTTGTGGATCTTCAAGATAAAAAGCTTCACCTGCCCTAATAAGCGCTTTTTCTTCCCCCGTCTGATCGCTGATAAATCGACTCCATAGCATTAAAGAAACTTGTTTTGCGTCGCCAATGCGGTCAAATCCGCTAAAGCGATTTTCTCGTATCAACTGTTCCATGCTAAGGGTAAATTCAGAGCTTTCAAAATTAGGTAAAGTACTTTGATCGCGAAAAGGAACGTAGGAGAAAAATATTCTAGGTTCAAGTGTTTGTGTTAATTTCTTTTCTTCATAATGTTTATCAAAAAATAAACCGCTATTTAAGCTAAAACTAGGCAAAACTCTTTTTTCTGTATCGCTGAGCCCCTCATGGTTACCCAAAAAATAATACTCAGAGATATGTGCAGTAATTTTAGGCTCAATAAATCCCCAAATTTGATACCAAGGATAACTTAAACTTGATTGCCAGTGAAGACGATTAGCATAGGGCACGCTTAAGGCATCAGGCTGTGCAAAATAAACATGCTGCCATAGATTTTCCCAAGTAAATCGATGAAACACTTCTTTTTGTAATTGTAAAAAACTTTCAGGCATGCGTCTGTAAGAGTGATTTTCAGGTGTAACGGTTGAATCAATAATTTGGTATGATTGAAAAATCATACCTGCTTGCACGCGATCATCATTCCAATTAAAAGACGCAGCGCGATCAACATAAGTTTGGCTGTTTAATTGTAAGTCATCTTCAAAATCGATGAAAAAATTATTGTCTGATAAATAGTTTAAATCAGCATTGGCACTGAATTTTCCTTCATCAATTTTATGATGCCAAATACCATGTGATCTTGATTTTGAATTAAATAGCTTATCCTTGTTTATTTCTTCAAAAATAAAATCGCCTTCTCCTTTATTTTTGGAAAGATAGCGAAAGCGTGATGTTGCTAAAACGCCTCGTTGGTCAATAAAGCGAGGTGTAAATGTAGCGTCATATTGTGGGGCAATATTCCAATAAAAAGGGATCGAAATATCTGGCTGTCCTAGATCAGTAATCGTAGGGTAAAGTATTCCTGTTTTTCTTCTGCTATCAATCGGAAAATTAAAATAGGGTAGATACCCAACAGGAACTTCTTTAATACGAAAAACACTATTATTTATCGTGCCCCAACCTTCTTCGCGATTAATAATGATTTTTGTGCCGGTAAATGACCAATCATTAGAGCGGGGTGGGCAAGTCGTGAAGGTTGCTTGTCTAAGATAAATTTGATGGTTAGCAACCATACTAATTTCTTTCGCTTCACCTCTTAAGCCTGGGCCATGTAAAACATATTTTGCGTTTTTAAGACGGTACTCTTTTTTTTGTAAATTAAGTTCGCCTGATTGCGCTTTTAGTAATAATCCTTTCTCCCTGAGAATGATATTGCCGTCGAGTTTGATTTGGCTTTTATCTTCATCAAATAAGGCATTATCGCTTTGAAATTGACCATCGTCTTGTTGAAAAATAACGTTGCCTTGAAGCTCACTAAATCCTTTAGGGGAATAGTTGTATGTGTTAGCTGAGCCATAAATATAAGTGTCTTTTTTTGGTGTTGAATCAATATTTTCTCTTTCTGGCTCAATATAAGCACCTTCACACTCATAAGCATATGAATTATTAGGAGCAGGAGAAGCAGCCCAATCTAGTTCATTATCTATGCTAGAAACAGGCGTATCAGCAAAAGCACGATCAAAAGTGCTGATACTGAAAAATGCCGTAAAAATAAAAGTAAAGCGCTTCATAGCTCCCAGCGCCAACCGGCGTTTAAGTAGGTTTGACTAAATGTTTGATGTCCTAGGAGAGATTCTAAAAATATAAAAGCGGACTGATTGGCTGTAAATACCATAGAAGCACCAACACCTGTTTGGAAATAGTTTTGATCAATTGCGTTCGTGCTCAGGGAAAAAGAAAGGGGGTTGATCGTATTGCCAGAGAAATAACCTGAAATATTTCTTTTGTCTGTTTCAAGCTCATGTAAAAACTCAATACGTGCTGTTGGCTGTAAAACACCCCAGCGTTGGGATAGCGCATAACTGATTTGAGTGCCTAAGGATAACCTTTTTGAGTCTTGACTTTGATCGTTATAATGCAATGCCCAACCTGCGCCATTGTTATTATTGCTGGTAATTTTTTCCTCATATCCATCAACGGTTGACTGGCTTAGTTCGCCTAGAAGATAGCAGTCAATAGACAAAGCGCGATATTCTTTTTGAACTCCACTACCTAAAGTAAGAGAGGTTTTATCAGAAAAATAACGGGACGTTGCTAGTTGCGATACATTGAGAGAGCCTAAGTTATAACTAATATTTCTATCCTGATTAAAACGGTAGCCACTGTAAGATAGGACCGATTCTAAATAAAAACCCTCTTTATTAAACCATGACCCATATAAGCTTGCGCTATAGCCTGTTTGATCCATTTGATAACGGTTTTGTACAAGCTCAATCGTGGTTTGTTGATAGCCAAAAGCGGAGCCATAAATAAATTGGTTAGTTAAACGGTAATCAATACCCCCTGTAAAACTAGCGGTAGTCCAATCTGAGCCGAGTTCATCGTTTGAATTGGCTTTATCACCAGATAAAACCGCACCATTAAAAAAGCTACCCACTCTTGAGAAAGTAGGCTGATCGTAAGCAGTGCTTGGTTCAATACTATTATCTGCTACAGAGGAGAGTAAAGAAAAGAAAGAAGATGCATGATTAACCGATTGATAAGGCGTTACTTTTTCTTTTCTTAAACTCATAATTCTTTGTCGTATATACCGACGATGTGCTTCATCAGCAAGACGTGTTGCATCTACGCTAGAGGCGGCACCCATGGGAGTGATCTGGTTTAGTAGATCGCTGAGTGATTCGCCATTTAAAGCCTGAGAAATAAGCCTATCGCATTCTGCTTGTAAATCAGGGGTTAGTTTGCGCGTGGGGCAAATCATTGCGAGGATAATAGCCATATCTCGCCAGGCTGGCGTTTGAATACCTTCGGTAAGTTTATCTTTTAGTGTGTCATCTGAAGCCAGTAAGCAGGTTGCTGATTCATCGCTGATATTGGCGCAATTAATTTGCGTATTATCTGGTAGTCGACAGCTTGCAGTATTTTCCGAAAGACTTGAGCACGAAAAAGGAATGCCTTGCGTGGTGCTACAGGTTACTTCTGTTTGTTGTTCATTGGTTTTACACTCGTTAATACTATTGAGTGTTTCAACGATACCTTCGGTGCTAAAACTATTGCTGGGTGACACAATACAGCTTGACAGATTGTCAAGATCTGGACATGTAATATTAGCTTCCAGTGCAAAGGCGCGTGCACTTATAACTAAAGTTAAAAAAGCAAACCAAGCTACTTTCTTTAATGCATTGGGCATCATTTTGCGTTGTGCCATGTTCTTCCTCCTTGTATTGCTCTAAGAAGACGATTAAAACTGGTAGCTGAAACCTAGATTCAGCACTGGAAATAGTTTGAAGTTTTTGGTTTCCTCTTCAAGCGAAGTCTGTTCTTCTTTAAGGCTTTTTTGAAAGGTGGGGTGATTGCTTACATCTATAGCAAGCGTATCACCAGTTTTAATGGCTGTACCGCTACCTTGCAGCGTAATTTCAGGAGAGTCTTGCCAGAAAAAGCCTATTTCAGCATTAAAGCTAAATCCATGATGATTAAGTGCGGCAGAATTCCAGCCGACACTAAAAAAAGGGCTTAAAGGCGCAAAAATCACGCTACCTGATAGGGCGATGTTACCTATATATTGATCATTTCCCACTTGAAATGAGTTTGAAGTTTCACTATCAAGCAAAATTTTATTTTGTGTGCGAATCAGCCCTGAGTTAATAAAAAACCCGTTATGAATAGGGTGCCATTCGCCTGATATACCAAACTGATTAAGTTTGGCTTCTGCCTCATAAGCAACTGAATCAGTATTAATATCAGCATTTAAAGATAGGCCTTGCCAGAATAAGCGAAGATTTAAGTTATCTCTAATCGGTTGGTATGCAACAACCCCTAAACCCATAGAGCCTGCTTCAAAGCCAATTGCTGAAGAAGCTTGTGCCGGTGGCGATTGAATTCCCAGTAAAGTAACAATTAAATAGCTAACAACCAATAGATGAGAGCTTGAGCGTTTCATGGAAATATCCTTCTATATCGAATAGATGCACAGCGTTACACCTCTGATAATGTAACAAGCATTAATACAGGCGAAACTTAGCATGATTTATTTTTTATCGCTATACCCTTTGTACTTGAAACCACGGCACTGTTGGCAGCGCTCATTCACCCCAATCACATCGTTTATCTGCCGCCTTACCGTGATTCCAATTGCTTTGGGTATATGCCATTCATTTTCAGCATCAATGGTATTGCTGCATTTTAGATAGGTTAATCTGGATATGTAGCAAGATTGCTCTCTGTGATTGCTATTGCGCCTTTATTGACACCTTCATAAGCTTGAACTTCGATATAATCTTGAGGATAACGTTCGCTTAATTTTTGAGCGATATGTTCAGCAATAAACTCAACAGTTGTTTCTGTTTCCATTAGGTAACAGCTAGATTCCGGCAGCGTTAATTCAAAAAAGCCTTGAGGTGCTTGATAGGAAAATTGAAAATAAGATTCTGAACTTCTTTTTAATATCTGAGTGATATTTTCTTGTGAACCTAAAAAACGCGCATTTAGTAAACGACTCCATTCTTGTTCAAAATGAAAAGCACGTTGATTATTTTGCCAAATTTCAATGCGTGAACGGTGACCATGTGCAATGCGTTGGCAGTTACCGTAATGTTTTTTTAAGCCATGCGTGTAATGGTAGTAAGCGCCTTGAGTTGTTTCAGGGTAAGCTCTTATGCTTAAACTGCTTGCATATTCTGGTAGTAAAGGGATGAGTAACGTTTCTAGTGTTTTTTCAATTGTTTCAGGCGTTATTTCTTGTTCCGTGATTTGAAAAAGGCTTGTATTCGGTGACGTAAGATTTAACGTGTGGCGACCAAAATCAAAACTAAGCATTGTTTGTTCTTTATGTGTGCTTATTTCTAGATAAGGTGAAAGTGTCGGTATAACCAGCGTATGATCAATACTTGCATCAATTTTCTTTTTTAATATTTTTTTGGCATCGCCAAAGTCAAGAATCATTCCTTGGTCATCTAATGCGCCTTTGATGGCGATATCAACTATTAAACTCTCGCCCACTATTCCGAGCGTAGTGTGCAGATAACTAAAGTCAATGACTGTCAGATGTTTTACAAATAACGTTGTCATAATAAGTGCCTATTTTAATGATGCATGAAATAAATTGGGTAATCGTTATAATATACGCATGGAAAGGGATTAAAAATATTTCTGTTACTTAATTTATAAGCGGGAGACGCAAATGGTACATTGTTTAATCAAAAATGCCCAGATTGTAAATGAAGGGATGATTAAAACCTGTGATGTGGAGATTCTCTCCGGCAGAATAGAGAAAATAGCCGCAGATATTCAGCCTAAAAATAATATTGAAGTGATCGATGCCAAGGGATGTTATTTGTTGCCGGGCATGATTGATGATCAAGTCCATTTTCGTGAGCCAGGATTAACGCATAAAGGGGATTTAAAAAGTGAATCCCAAGCTGCAATAGCAGGTGGTATTACCAGCTTTATGGATATGCCAAATACGAATCCTGCAATAGTCACACGTATTGCATTACAAGAAAAATATCAAATGGCTGCTACTCGAAATTTAAATGCAAATTATGGTTTTTACTTTGGTGCAACCAATGATAATTGGGAAGAAATTAGTCAGTTAAAAGTTGGGGAAGCGTGTGGCGTTAAAGTCTTTATGGGTGCGTCTACGGGAAATCTGCTAGTAGATAAGCCCGAAGCTTTAGAGAAGATTTTTGAATATTGTCCTTTGCTAATTGCAACCCATTGTGAGCATAGCCCAACTATTCAAGCGCAAGAGCATGCATTTCGCACGCTTTATGGTGAAGAAGTACCCATTCACTTTCATGCAGATATTCGTAGTCGTCAGGCTTGTTTATTATCTAGTACGATGGCGGTAGGTCTTGCTAGAAAATATCAAAAGCGTCTACATGTGTTACATCTGACAACCCAAGATGAATTAAGCCTTTTTGAAGCAGGCCCTATTTTTAATAAACTGATTACTGCTGAAGTCTGCGTGCATCATCTTATTTTTTCACGGCAGGATTATGCGCAGAAAGGGATGTTAATTAAGTGTAATCCTTCTATCAAAGAGGCAAGTGATCGCGATGCTTTAATTCAGGCCGTCCAGAATGATTTAATTGATATTATTGCAACGGATCATGCGCCTCATACGTTAGCTGAAAAAAACCAATCCTATTTTAAAGCGCCTTCTGGTTTGCCTTTGGTTCAGCATGCGTTACTTGCTTTGTTTGAGCTATATCATGATCAAAAGCTCTCGTTAGAAAAAATTGTTCAGAAGACGAGTCATGCCGTTGCTGATCGATTTGGCATTATGGAGCGGGGTTATATTCGTGAGGGTTATTTCGCTGATCTTGTCTTAGTTGATCTTCATTTGAGCCAAATCATCGATAGGGAAACTTGTTTATCAAAATGTGGTTGGTCACCTTTTGAGGGTAAAAAATTCCGCTCTTCCATATTAAAAACATGGGTAAATGGCGTGCGTGTTTATGAAAAAGGCCTAGACAATTCTCATTGTTCAGCGGGGCAGCGTTTGATTTTTGTGTAGTTTTTTGACGGAGAGCACAGATGATGTTTCGGTATAATTAACTGCGCGTTATTGACTCCTTGCCAATACTGTTTTTATCTTTGGTAAGGAGTCATAACACGCTAATTTGCCGCGTTAGGGTGGTGGTTAGGTTGGCCTAGTAGTATGGAGACTGAGTATCCCAGATAGATTTTTTGTATGGCGTTGTCTGTTGAGCGCCGCCTGTTGGATTTTGGTTTTGTTGTCTTTGTTGTGCTTCATATGCGCCTTCTCTATAGGGTCTAGATGAACTATTTGTCCCTCTTTGGGGGTTGGCGCCATCTGTATTATTTCCATCCATTCCAACTCCACTTCCGTAGTAAGCGTTTGGTCTTTGGCCGTTTTGATCGATAATTTCTATTTCAAGGGGCGCTGGAATCTCTGGCGCTGGTTCTTTATTTTGCCCTCTATATTCATTAGGTCGTTGAGTACGAGTTGGTGCTGTTTCTTCAGCTTTCTCAGTAAAGCTTGATCTCGTTTTATTGGTGTTCAGTAGTTTATTAGGCGGTGGCGGGCTCACTGCTGAGCCTGGATTTTTTGTGTTTAATTTTGGATAGGAGTCATCATATTTATCAAAGGTAAGCGCTTCATTGTTGTGGGATATCGCAGTATTTAGCGTATCTTTTGAGCCAATAGCATCATATTCCCAGTCGTATTTTTTTCCATAAAGTAGCGCCTTATAAAGAGGGAAATCAATGACTTCTCCGCCTGTGGCAGGAAGTTTTGTAAGATGCCTAAAGTATTCAATGGAAAGGTAAGTATTCTGGTCGAGCTTACCTGTAAGTTCGCCACGATAATAATTATTTTGTTTTAGTCTGGCTTGTACCGTTCTGATTAATTTGGAGTAATTATCGCGATACCTCTTATATTCTTTAAGTATAAGTTTAGTCACATAAGGATCATCATATTTAACCGGTAAGCAGGTCAGGTAAGGGATATCGTATAATTTACCAACAATTTCAATTGCGCCTAAGTCGATCATGTTGCGCACAGCTTGGCCAAGGCCATCTTGTTTATCTAAACCAAAGTCAAAAAATGTACCGACTGAATTTAAGCGGGCACCAACTTCTGTTCCCATGCCTTTATCGTAAATCGCGAGCACATTGTTTGACGTAACGCCAGATAGCATTTGCAGGTTTCTAACAAGACCAGCGTTGAGATCAAGCCCAGCAAATGAAATACCCTGTCCACCGGAAATCGTAGTGTTCCAGTCTTCATGATTAAGACCTGTACCAATACGCGATGAAATAACATTGCGATCATATTGAGTAATCCCGCCTCTTATAAAGAAGTCTGGTACTGAAAAAGTATCTTTTTTCGAGTGAGCTTGCTGTAGAAGGACGACATCACGAAGATCTGAACCAAAAGATACAAAGCGAATACGTTCACTTCTTTCTGAGAGTTTTGACATGGAGGTAATCAGCATTTCCTTTGCGCCATTTGTAATACCCACGTCAGTCGATCTATTTGGAATGTCTTGAGCTGTGACAGTAATAACGGGTACTTCAAACTGAATTAGCATTTCATCCATGCATTCAAGCGAGTCAGAAAATGTCGTAATATTCACAACTGGTTTTTCTGCTGGGTTACGTGATAATGCCTTGTCACCAAATAAAAAGCGAGCGCATCCAGTTGAGGTTGATAGGGTGGTAATAATAAGGGTTACCACGAAAATATTTTTAATTATTTTAATCGCATTTACTAACATTGAGTACATCACCATCGATAATGACCATCGTTTCTTTTTTACTAAATTTATCGTTATTATTTGAAAAAATATTTCCAATATTAATCGAGCAATCACCAAGAGTAGGCAGTGAGTCACCACTAAAACGCATATAGTCAGTGTTGCCACTGCTTACAATGCTTTTATATTTATCTGTTCTGGGTAGCCTTGCATCTAGCGCTTTATACTTATAAATCTGAACGCGTCCTTTAACTGGTGTATAAGAGTAGCCTCCCGAATAAGCATTGCTTTTAGGGTTTATGCCACTTCCTGCCAAGGCAGGCTTGCTTGCTGTAAATAATACAGCAGCAAGTAGTAAATGAGCGTATTGAGTCACTTTTTTCATTGAGTGTCCCTTTTTTTTGTCTTCATTTTTTTATAAAAACGCCCACAAATTCAGCTGATGTCGTTTAAAGTGCTTACTTAGTTAATTGCCAAGACATGTGGTTGGTCCCACCGAGCCTATGATTACCTGAGAGCAAGCACCGCCAGAGGCTGAGTTTGTCACTGATTGAGTTGTTACAGTCGCTTGAAAGTCAGTAGCCTTACCATCAATAAATGAGCCTAAAATAACTTCTGCAATTGAGGCGTCATCTGTTGCAATATTAATTATTTCTTGTGTGCTCACAACAATATCAACATCACCAGTAAGATTAGGTGCGGCATAAGCTGGAAGCACGAATAAAGATGAAAAAGTAATGAGAGAAACCAAAAAGCGGGCAAAGCCGGGAAAGTTGTTTATGTCAATCATATTCACACCCTGTAATTATCTTAATCTTATTGTTTGTTTATCCTTACAAGAGATAATGTACTTCACTTATTATCCCAATTTCAATCAGCATAATGCATTTTTTACCAAAAAAGTCGATAAAACTCAATTTAACCCCGATTTTTACGATTAAAGTGTTAACGTTTTGTTTTTTTTAAATGCTTATGTATATCAATTGTAAAAAAAAACATTGCGATAGCTTTAAATGCTTGATTAAGGTTGGTAAAGTTTGCTAGCTTATGCTTAATGTCTTCAGTCTGTTATTAAAATAATAAGGTTAAAAATACAGCAGATGCTATCCCAAGCTTATGATTTAAGGCTTTAGTCTTTTCACAATAAGCTGAGCAAAGATAACAAGGATACGTTTATAAAATATGAAAAAAAGATCTGTATATAGGAAAAATAAATGATTTCATCATCTTCTAGGCACGTTAAAGTTGCATTTATGCCGTTTCCTAGGCGTTTTTGTTTTGTGAGCTTATTTTTTGTGTCATCTCTTTTTACTTCTGGTTGTCAGGGCCCTAGATATACTGATCCCTACTCCGGTGATATTGATAAAGATCGTAATTTCAAGTCTGAAGGTTTGATCGCTACTTTTTATAATGTAACGGTGGGCGCTAATCCATTAACTAAGAATAAGTCTGAATCAGGTGATTTAAAGAATAAACCAGTGCCTTTTTGTGCGGAAGGAAAAAATATTGATTGGGCTTATCTTGATAAGCTTGAGCAAGAATTAAGAAAAGACTTTCATCGTGAACATTTATTTATTCATAGACGAAAAGAAACTGTTTGGATAGAGATGCCAAATGTACGAGGGTTTCCATTTGATATGACCCATGTTGAGCCTTCTTTTTATCCAGTATTAGATCGTTTAACTAAAAAATTAGCTGAATATCCTGAAACTCGAATTGAGGTTATAGGGCATGCTGATGATTCAGGTCCTGTTGAGTATAATCAATTACTATCTGAGCATCGTGCTTATAACGTTGAGCGTTACCTAAATAAGAATGAAGTATTGCCTGAGCGTACAGTAGGTGCGGGAAAAGGTGAAATGACGCCTAGGGCTGAAAATGCAGATGATTCTGCAAGAACATTAAATAGAAGAATTAGTCTTGTGGTATGTTCGACAGGTATCTCGATTAAAAAGAAAAAAGGATGGTTTAATTAGTAAAAGAAAGCAGCCCTATATGCTTTTTGGAATTACATCATAGGCTGGATTTATCTTAAATAAAACCAATATAAATACATATCATGTTTGGTGGTAAAAAATGAGAATTAAAAAAAAAATATTTATTTTGGGAGTATTTTTTAGTGCGCTTTCTTTTTCTATGATTTCTTTTTCTGAAAGCTTTAATTTGGGTGGCGACCTTAATTCAAATATTGATGTTCAAGGTATAGTTATTAATCTTGGTGCTGTCTTAGGGCAGGCAAGTGCTATAGAAACTGAAGTAAGTATTGGTTCAGCTCATAATGATTTAAAAATAAATGGAAATTATACGACTGATATTTCAGTTAATGGTATTAAAACTGGTGTTAGCGTATTAAATACAGCGCTAAGTGAAGGTGGTAATGAGGGTATTTGTGCAAAAGTATCTATTGGCTCTATAGGCCCTGGCACATGTAAAAGTTACATTGATAATAGGTAGTTGAGAATATTCTCAATTTTTTAGATTATATAAAAATAACGTATATATTTTCACGTCTTTATTTTATCTCAAAAAAATGCCGCTACAAAAATTAAAAAATCATATCTTATATTTAATATAGGTAATATTGGATATTTTTCCCCTTTTATACTTTATTCTTGCTTACTTTTTAATCTTTTTATTTTTAATCAATTTAATATGGTTAGTATTTAGTTTGTACTTTTTTTGTCTGATAAATGAGCGGTTATTTTGTATAATAGGTATTTAAAAAAACAGTGGTTTTATATCCATATATATAAATGATTTTTTTATGAAAAAAACATTTTTTTTGTAGTTTAATTGTGTTAAAAGTTAACTTAAGCACGGATGCTGAGTTGTGTTGTAATAGGGTAGGGAAGATATAAAAATCAGGTAGTATAAAAATCAAAAATGTATAAGGAAGGAAATGAAAATGAAAATGAAAATGTTATCTTTAGCTATTACTGCGGCGTTAATCTCAGCGCCTTTCACAGTATCTGCACTTACTTCAACAACAGATGTCGCAGGCGATATTAATTCAACCGTTGAAGTAAAGGGTATGGTTATTAACTTAGGTGCAGCGTTAGCGACATCTGAAGTGGAAACTAGTATTGGTTCTTTTCATGGCACAACGAAAGCTGGCAATATTAATTCAAAAGTAACCGTTAGTGGTTTATTTGATGAGATCTCAGTTGTTAACGTCGCGCTTGCTGGCGGCTCTGCTTGCGGCAAAGTAGCGATAGGTTCTTTTGGTGCAAGTACCTGTAGCCCAGGCGCCGGCATTGGTGTTGCTCAGCAAGGTGCTGGAGGTCCAACGACAACGCTTGCTACTGATTTTGCAGCGGGTAGTTTGCTTAAAACTGCTTTGGGTGCTGATGGTCAGAGTGTTTTTGATGCAATTACTGGCTTGATACCTTCTGGTGCACCATAAATTGCTTCTTCTATAGCTGGTTTTGTTGAATTGATTTAAATAAATTTGGAGAGAATAGACATGAAAAAAATATATAAAATTGTTGCTGTTGTACTTGCTGTTTCTACCCTTGGCTTGGTAGGTTGTGATGCTGGTGTTGGCGGTTTGGACCGTGATAATAAAAGTAAATGTGGTTTTGTGTGTGTGAACGTCTAAAAAATAGACTATTTTTTCAGTGAGTTTTTTTCTTTATTAAAGATTTGCTGAAGATTAGTTGATTAAAAGCCGCCGAACCTATATTGGGTTCGGCGGCTTTTTTGTTTATAAGCCAGCTCCTAACCTAACAGATGAAGTTAGGGTGATTATTCTAGCTACGCCTTCTAGGCTGATCAATGCCAAGATTTAGCTTTTAAATGTGAATGAATAGGGGAGGCTGTATGCAGGAAGATGACAATCATCCAGGAACGATAGAAGAGGATAAAGCGCAAAGCAGAAAGCAGCGAAGTTTTTCTGATCAAGTTGCTCAAAAAATCAAAAATTCTGCAAGTCAGATTTGGTTGGCGGGGTTGGGTGCTTATGCTAAAGCTGAGCAGGAAGGTAATAAACTTTTTGAAACCCTAGTAAAAGATGGCGAGCATATTGAAACGCTTACTAAAGAACAGATTGATAAGCAGTGGAACCAGTGTAAAGATAAAGTTGAAGGTGTAAAGGAGCGTGCAACGCACTCTTGGGAGAAGATTGAGAAAGCTTTTGATGAGCGTGTTTCTCATGCGCTGGCTCGTTTGGGCATTCCTACGCGCTCAGAGGTAGAAGCTTTAAAAGCTGAGTTAATACGTCTTAATGATGAAATAATGGCAATAAAAAGTGGAATGAAAAAATAAAGTGGGCGCATTAAAAATACGCCCACTTTATCCGTCTTAAAAAATGCTACCAAAATAGGTGGTAACTAGGCGGTATGTTATTTTGCAAAGCTCGGCAGTTCAACAACGTAAGTATCCGTTCTGCCTGTGTTATGAAAATCACTACTAAATAGTATTCGTGTTCCTGTCGGGCTTATGGCAGGATGCGGTTCAGCCCAATAGCCGTTATTGCCTGATTTTCCCCATGTTCTATGGTGAGCTACGCGGCAAAAACGGGTTTGTGAAGGATCGGTATTCACAAGATAAATCTCTCCAATAGTTGTAGGTAGTTTTTTCTGGGCATTGGCTGAGGGTAGATTATCACCTTCACCAATTGTGGAGACAGCAACCCAGCCAGTATTTTTATAAGCCTGAGCAGAAATATGTGTGTTCGGTGGTGGATAGGGCAGACCAGTGCTGGGTCCTGCAAGGACATCGCAGGCACCGCTTGCCAAGTTGTGCATCACAACGCTACCCACTTCGCATCCTTTAGCGCCCGGATCAAATATGGCGGTGAGATAGACATCTTCCCCTAAATGATCTTTTCCTAAGTTAGCGTGCTCTAGTGCGTTAGACAGATCAAGTTTTCTCACTAAGTTTAAGTTTTTATCAAGTATATCACCTTGCATATAAAAATATTTTCCACTTGCTGAAGGCATGGGTGCAATAAATTCACTGTAGTTTTTGTCCTTACTGCTAAAAACATGAGTAGTCTTTTGATTGATATCAATATAGCCTGCTATTTTTCCACTTTTCCCGTTACATCTAAAGCCAATATTATTGCTATCCCATGAACTCATTTGTATATCGCCACCGCTTACAATATTTGAGTTGCAGGTGTTTTTGAGGTCAATAATAGTATTTTTAGTTTTTATGGAAATATGATATTGAATGACTTTTTTCTCATTATTATCAATATAAGTAAGTGTATTAGGATCTGAAAAATGCCAGTAAACGCCTTCAATATCACTCGGGCTAATATCAAGGTAGGAAATGAAATCATAATTTTTTCCGCTATATAGACGGTGTCCTTTTCCCACTTCATATAATATAAAATATGATTCATCGCTATTCCACGCTTGTATGGTACTGTACATTGGTTTTATAGGACGGCTTGATTCGCTTTGCGTTATGCGTGTAATACGTGTTCCAAAAGTAGGATCAATGTAACTCTCTTTGATATTGGGTTGTGTCACAGGCTGAATAATTTTTTCACTTTTATCTGTTATAAGCCCTATACATAAGTCTGCTGTATTTATTGCTGTAAAGGAAGCACGTACTTCTTTTGGTATGTTAACTTGAACTTCACAACTTCCCATGCCTGCACAATCACCTTCCCAACCATTAAAAATAAAGCCTGATTCTGGTGTTGCTATAAGCGTTACATTTTCTTGTCCTTTATAATAACCTGAGCAGGTTGTGCCACAATTAATACCCGAGCCCTCTACTGTTCCGCCTGCTGTTTTAATAATAGAAAGCAAATTACCAGAGACATTTTTGCCTGTGATATTAATGGCATTTTCTTGGTTTACATCTTCAGATGTTTTAGATGAATTGCTATTGCCACATGCATTTAATATTAAAAGATTGAATACATAGAAAAGTGATAGGAATAAAAGTTTTGTTTTTTTTGCTCGGTATAAATTTTGTGATATTAAATAATAGTTAATCATTTTGTCCTCTCTTATTTTGCTCGTTTTATCTGGCTGCTAAATTAATTGCGCTTTTTTGCCTCAATATTAAATATTAATATATTTGATGGTTTTTTTTAAATGTTGAGTAGATTAAAAAATAGATTTTTTGTCGTGGTGGTTGCATTGTTATTTTTATAGGTCAAAAAAACTACGATCTACTTCACAAAAAATAAACTTGATTTTGCTGTGCCTTTATTTGCTTTTTATGGTTATTTATCTAGTATTTAAATGGGTGGCTCATCATTATATTCATGATGTTACACTGGCGCTTAGTCCGTGGAATAGTTGTTTTATGGTTGGTATCAAATATTGATTGTTTGAAAATGCTTGAACTTTTTTGGGTAGGTTAAGTCAATATTATTAGCTTGGTTGTTGTTTCAAAGTTGTAGTATCAGCTTTGAGGTTGATACCGCCAGCTTTTTGGCATGGTTAAGTGTTGGATTGAGAGTTTAATTTATTTTTAATAAATCTATGTTTAGGAGATTTCAATGTCTAAGAAAGCAATGATAGGTACTTTAGGCGCAGCATTGGTTGTTTCAGCTCTTTCTTCTGTAAGTGTGCAGGCGCAACAAGATCACGGCAATCCTTTTGCTGCCAAAGAAGTTAAAGGTTCATTCCAAGTTGCTGCAGATGACACTAAAGCAGCCGAGGGCAAGTGCGGTGAAAAAGGCATGGAAGGTAAGTGTGGTGAAGGCAAAATGAAAGAAGGTAAGTGTGGTGAAGGCAAAATGAAAGAAGGCAAGTGTGGTGAAGGCAAGAAAAAAGATGGCAAGTGTGGTGAAGGCAAGTGTGGTGCTCATAAAGACAAAGCACCTGCTGAAGCGAAGTAATTTTGCGAGTATGAGCTGAGGCATTACTATGATACTGCATGATTTATCTGCCGTTCATGGTGCTGGCTTGGGTTTGCGGCGAGCTCTTATGAGCTCGTTTGCTTTATCTGATAAAGCACCTGTTGATTTTTTAGAGCTTGCGCCTGAGAACTGGATCAGGATGGGTGGTAAATCTCGTAGGGAGTTATCTGCAATTGCTGAGAAATACCCAATTGTTGCGCATGGCTTATCTTTATCTATTGGTGCTCCCCACTTGTTAGATTTTGATTTTTTGGCTGAATTGAAGCTCTTTTTAAATCGTTATTCCATAGGAATTTACTCTGAGCATCTAAGCTATTGCGGCGATCATGGCCACCTTTATGATCTCATGCCTATTCCTTTTACGGATGATTCAGTTAAGTATGTTGCTGCTAGGCTACGGCAAGTGCAGGATTTTTTAGGGCGTAAAATAGCAATCGAAAATGTTTCTTATTATTGCGCGCCTGGCCAAGAAATGGATGAAATAACTTTTCTAAATGCTATTCTTGAAGAAGCAGACTGCTTTTTGCTTTTAGATGTTAATAATATTTATGTAAATAGTATAAATCATCAGTATGATGCGTTGGAATTTATACGTAAAATACCTACTGATCGTATTGTTTATATACATATTGCTGGTCATGCGAATGAAGCAGAAAATTTAATTATTGATTCTCATGGTGCTGATGTTATTAACCCTGTATGGGATTTGTTACGATACACTTATCAGTTTCATGGCGTCTATCCTACTTTGCTTGAAAGAGATTTTAATTTGCCGCCTTTTGATGTTCTGCTAAAAGAAGTAGAAAAAATAAAAATGATTCAGGGGATGGTAAACCGAGACGCTTCATCTTCCGTACTAAAATCAAAAAAGAATTCTGCTGATTATAATCTTGCTGTAGGAGGATAAATGGCAGAGTGTCTGATTTCTTATCCTTTTCAGGAAGTGCAAAAAAAATTTACGCAGAATATACGTCATCCTGAAAATTACGCTATACCTCAGAGCGTCGCTGAATTGCGAATGAAAATTTATCAGCGTTTAATTTATAATAACATTGAAGACTTTATTTCAAATGGCTTTCCTATTTTAAGAAGTATTACGTCTGAAGCTATTTGGCATGAGATGATTCGTGATTTTATTCATCGACATGTTTCTACATCGCCTTATTTTTGTGAAATAGGCATTGAGTTTCTTAAGTATTTACAAAATGAGAGGAATGGCGAGAATGATCCTCCCTTTATGCTTGATTTAGCACATTTTGAGTGGGTAGAGCTTGCTATTGACATTAGTGAAGAAGATTTTCCTGCTACTGCTTGTGACCCTATGCTGCTTGAGTTAAGTACCCCTGATTTGTTATCTTGCCCGCTTTATTTATCTCCCTTAGCTTGGGTTTTAGTGTATCGCTATCCTGTACACCGTATTTCAAGTGGTATCATTCCTGCTCAGTCTGAATTAACGCATCTTTTAGTTTACCGAAATAGAGATGACCAAGTTGAGTGCTTAGAGATTAACCAGGTTACAGCAAGATTGTTAACTTTATTTGAGCAAAATACTGGAATTTCAGCCGAGTCTAGCCTAGATATTATTGCTAGTGAGCTTAATCTTACTTTGAATACTGACTTTATTTCTCATGGCAAAGTTTTATTTGAAGATATGATTAGCCGAGGTGTTTTATTTTTTCATCTTTGATTATAAGAGAGCCAATATTTTTATGACAGTGAAAGCGTATTTTCGGCAAGGATTTAGGTTTGTTAATTTTTTAGTAAGTCTTTTAAAAAAAATGGATTTTATTGGCATTCTGGCTTTAAGGCTATATTTAGCGCCGATCTTCTTTTTTGCGGGATATCATAAATATGAATCAATTGATGCTATTATTGATTGGTTTGGGAGTCCTGATGGCTTAGGCTTGCCTTTCCCTGTAATCATGGCATGGCTTGCTACCTTGACAGAACTATTTGGTAGCTTTCTTCTGGTGGTTGGTTTAGGTGTTCGTTTTATTGCTATTCCACTATTGGTGACTATGCTTGTTGCTATCACAACGGTACATGGGCCATTCGGTTGGTTAGCAGTTTCAAATCCTGATCCTGCTTTTTTTGCAAATGAACGTGTTATTGCTTCAGCGGAAAAACTAGAAAAAGCCAAAGAAATTCTTCAGGCGCATGGTAATTATGAATGGCTTACGAGTAGCGGCAATTTTGTTATTTTAAATAACGGTATTGAGTTCGCTGTAACATATTTAATCATGTTACTCGTATTAATAAGTTCAGGTGGTGGTCGTTTTGTTAGTTTGGATGATTGGTTGTATCGTTTTTGTCTGAAGACCTTAAAATAAAGTCTAGCGAGTTCTTTGTGCAGTTTTACTATTTTTTGAAAGCGTTATTTTTATCCCCTACCTTATTTATATTGTTTATAGCTTTTGGCTATCTTTTTTATTATTTTTCGCGGTTCAAACGCTTTTCGAAAGGTGTCATTGCAACTTCTTTAGTTTGTTTGCTTTTTTCAAATGGATGGATGGCAGAGTTTCTTATTTCATCACTTGAAGATATTCCACCGCTCAAGCAGGCAGAATTTGATTCCATTCGTGAAGCTTATGCGAAAAATAAATCAGTTGCTATTGTCACTTTAGGGGGGGGGAAAGCCTATAAGCAGCCAGAATATGGCGAAGATGGTGTAACCAGAGATGCTATTCCTCGTCTACTTTATACCATTTGGCTACAGAAACGATTAGATCTTCCGTTATTAGTCAGCGGTGGTATTGCCGTTAAGCGTGAAAAACCAGAATCTGCAATGATGGCTAATTTTGTTAATGAGTTTGGTGGCCATGTTACTTGGCGTGAGTCTGAAAGTATTAATACTTGGGAAAATGCAACAAACTCGGTTAAGTTACTCAAGGAGAAGGGCATCAAAACAGTTGTTTTGGTAACCAGTGCTTATCACATGAGGCGGGCGCTTTATTGTTTTGAGCAGCAAGGTATAGAAGTTATTCCTGCGCCTACAGACTTTTCTTTAACGAGAATTCCGCTTCAGGAGCCAGTACAAAAATCACTGCCAACGATTGATTCTTTTAGGCTCATCAGAATTTCATTGCATGAGTATTTAGGCTTGTTTGCCTATCGCTGGAATTTAAGAGTGAGCGGTGTTGATTTTGAAGAGCTTAAAATGAGCGATATTAAAAATGAGATGGTACAAAAAAGGAAGAAAAGGGGCGTGGTGAGTGAAGATTATATCTTTCAATATTAATGGCTTAAGAGCAAGACTTCATCAGCTCGAAGCAATTATTGATCGTCATCAACCGGACATTATTGGGTTACAAGAAACAAAGGTGGATGATCCTCAGTTTCCCCTGAGCGATCTTGAGCGATTTGGTTATAACATTAGTTATTTTGGTCAAAAAGCACACTACGGCGTTGCGCTGCTTTCTAAGCTTCCTGTGGTTAACGTGGTAAAGGGTTTTGAGGCAGAAGAGGAAGCGGCACAGAAAAGGTTTATTGCTTGTGAAGTGATGTTGGGTGCCCGTTCTATATGGGTTTGTAATGGTTATTTTCCTCAAGGTGAGAGTCGTGGCCATCCGATAAAATTCCCGAATAAAAAATTATTTTATCGCAATATTACTGATTTTGTTAAAGCTAAACTGGCCTGTGATTCCTCTTTAGTTTTAATGGGCGATATGAATGTTGCGCTTCATGAGAGTGATATTGGTATTGGTGAAGATAATGCAAAAAGATGGCTAAGAGATGGAAAGTGTAGCTTTTTGCCTGAGGAGCGTGAGTGGTTACAAGCCCTTTTAAATGTAGGTTTGGTAGATAGTTATCTTAAACATACAACAGATGAAAAAAAACTCAGTTGGTTTGATTATCGAAGTCGTGCTTTTGAAGCAGCACCAAGAAGAGGGTTGCGCATTGATTTAATTTTGGTTTCAGAAAATTTGATTGATGCAACGCACAGTGTGGGTATTGATTATGATATTCGTAGTATGGAGCGTCCCAGCGATCATTGCCCGCTTTGGTGGGAAATGAGTGGGTCTTAAGCGGTTATTTTTTTATTATCTTTTTTTAGAGGCAGGCTCATTTTTATATATATCTTTCAGCATATCATCAAGCTCTTGTGTTGATTGTTCGATATCTATATCCATGCCGCCGACATTACTATAGGGGGAGTCAAAATCAATTTGCTCTTCTGTGTCTGGTTCGCTTTGTAAACCAAACTGATTAAATTCTTTGTTAGTAGGCGTATCTTTTACAGTTAATATTGGTATTGGTGTTTCTAGGGTTTCAATTTTTTCCTCTATATTATTTGCCTCTGCATTATTTTTATTGGCATTTTTCATTAGTAAAGCTTCGTTTTGTTTTTGATTTTCTGCTTCTTTTTCTGAGCGTTCATTTTCTGCCATTTCGAGTTGCTGTTTTAAATACGTTAATTCATTTTCAAGTGTATTAATATTGTTATTAGCACCATCTAGCTCTTTTTCAAGCATTTCAATACACGTATTATTTTCTTTTAGAATACTATCGAGTTGTTTTACGTTGGCTTCATATTCTTCAATAAACTGAATTTTATCTTCATGTTTTTCAAGATGCTGAATACGTTCTACCAACTTATTAATTACAGTTCTTTGTTTATAAACAACTAATTTTAATTTATTTACTTCAGTAGCTGCGCTTTCAAGAACAGGTTTGGCCGTTTCCTTCGATTGTGCAAAGAGACTGTCTTTTTTCAATGCGGCCGCTTCTTTTGATGATTGATCAATCACTTTACTAATTAAGCTTGATGAATCGATTCGGTTTTCACTAACGCCCAGATAAGAGCCCATTTCAATCATGTAATTTACAAGTCTATCTGTTGAAATAATAAGATCGTGTTTATTTTTATTTGGCAAGCTTTGATTAATCATTAATTGGTGCTCTTTTTTCATGAGGCTTATTAATTCTTTGCTACGTAATTCTCCTTTTAGTTTGTCTTTTCTTTCTTTTGTTTTTTCTACATAGTTTTCATCTTGGTCTTCTTTTATTTTTTTCTCTAGCATCAAAATGCAAGATTCGGTTTCTTTTATTTTGCTTTCAAAACGGATAAGTTTTTTCTCTAAATCTGCTTTAATTGAGCTAAGTTTTTCATTTTTATTAAACTCATCTCTTAGCTCTTTAATTTCGCTCATTTGGGCATTAATAATATTATTAAGTGTACCAACTTCCTCATAACTAAAATGTTTCTTGTTTTTTTCTTCTGATTTTTCCTCATCAAGCGGTACTTTTTTCTGTTCTTTTTGGATTGTTTCTAAGTCGCTATCATGGGTGAGCTCCATGCTATTTTGATCAAGTAAATAACCTGTTTCTATATAAGCGCTATATAAATTATTTAGATCGCTCATTAATGATTCTTCATTATTTTCTTTTAAGTTTTCTAGCAGTAGTGGATAACCTTTTTTAATTTCTTTAAGTTTGCTTTTCCAATAATCAGCTGCTTTTTTAAATTTTTCTTTTTCTTCTTCTAATTCTTTATTAAGTGTGGCGTTATCTTCCATTAGTTGATTTGTCATACTTTCATTTAAATTAGTGCCAGATTCTTGTTCGGGTGATTTATGTATTAATGTATGTAATGCGCCATCTATTATTTCCCAGATGAGAATAGGATCATTCTCAACTGCAAAAACTTTTTTTTCTGCTTCTGCAAAGTGATATCTGAGTAATGCTGTTTGCTGTTGTGCATCTAATGAAGGATCAAAGTCTGTTGAATAAATACCTAAATCCTGTAAGCGTAACTCTGCTTCTTTTTGTAGCTTATCAAGAAAGGTTAAAGGGTCATCTGTGCTAGATAAAGTAAGCCCCATTTCTTCTATTTGTGGATTTTCTTGTGAGATGGGTTCTTCTGTTTTTGCAAGGATGTTCGCTTTAATTTGAGCTAATTTTTCTTTTAAGTCTGAGGCTTTTTTTATGGCGCTTTCTGCTAGTGCTAATCTTTGAGCGCACTTTTTTTTCAATTTACGATGATATAAATAGAAGAAAATATTACTGCTTGCCAGTAAAGTGAACAGCTGTATAATTCCAACCCAGTGCCAAAAAGTAAGCGTTACCATGTTTATTTACCTTGAGCCACACCCGCCTTTTCTGATCTTTTTCATGCTCCAAGAAATAGAATTGGCTATTATAAAGATTGATATACCCTTCGTACTTGAAACCACGGCATTGTTGGCAGCGCTCATTTACCCCAATCACATAGTTTATCTATGCTCATGGGGTTCACGCTCTTGCCGCCTCACCGTGATTCCAATTACTTTGGGTATATTGTTTGAGTATGGACTACCTTGCGTCGTTTGACATTTTTCTGTTTGTTTAAGCTTTTAATTTTTAGGTGGTAGATATGATTCGAAAATGCCTTTTTCCTGTCGCTGGTTACGGTACACGTTTCTTGCCTGCAACTAAATCAATGCCAAAAGAAATGCTGCCTGTGGTGAATAAACCGCTGGTTCAGTATGGTATTGAGGAAGCCATGGAAGCGGGGCTTTTTGATATTGCTTTTGTAACGGGTCGTGGAAAGCGCGCAATAGAGGATCATTTTGATATTAGTTATGAGCTTGAGCATCAAATTGCTGGCACGGGAAAGGAAAAGTATCTTACGGGCATTCGCGATATTATTAATCGATGTAACTTCTCCTATACCAGGCAAACTGAAATGAAGGGGTTGGGGCATGCCATTTTAACGGGTGCCAATATTATTGGCCCTGAAGCTTTTGCTGTGATTTTGGCAGATGATTTATGTGTGTCAGAGCCAGGGCATGAAGGTGTATTAGCGCAAATGGTTCGGCTTTATAAACAATTTAGATGCAGTATTGTTGCAGTTGAGTGTGTGCCTGAAGCTGATATTGGTCGTTATGGTGTGATTGCAGGCACGCCTTTAAAAGAAGGTTTATATCAAGTCACTGACATGATTGAAAAGCCAAAACCAGGAGAAGCACCTAGCAATCTTGCAATTATTGGGCGATATATATTAACGCCTGATATTTTTGATATTTTACGCAATACCCCGCCAGGTAAAAATGGTGAGTTACAAATTACCGATGCTTTAAAACGTCAATCAGTTGAAGGTTGTGTCATGGCTTATCAGTTTAAGGGTAAGCGATTTGACTGTGGTAATGTTGATGGTTTTGTGCAAGCAACTAATTATTTTTATGAGCATGATTATAAAGTGAATGGGCAGGATTAACATATTTAGGACTTACGTAAGTCCTCGTATTAAAAAATACACCAAGCCTTAATCTCGTTTTCGTCACAAAACTTTTGTGCATTCTTGCCCTGTAATAAGGCAAGGGTTGCATAAAAGCCAGCTTCTATGCAGGTTTCAGCAAATACTGTGACAGACTTAGGTGCCTCTTCAACAGGGTATCCTGTTTTGGGGTTAATAATATGGCTGTAACGCTTTCCTTCTCTATCTATATACTGTCTTGATGTGCCGCTGGTTGCAATGCCACCTGTATTAGCTGTAATAGCGCTTGCTGCATGATTTAAAAGATGTGGGTTTTCAATGCCGATGGTATGTTTACCTTTAATAAATAAATCACCGCCGAAGTTAATTAAAAAATCGTCAGGAAAATGTTCCATTAGCAACTGGGCGCATTTATCAACGGCATATTCTTTAACAAGACCACCAAAATCAATTTCCATTTTAGGCGGTAGCTGAAAAAAAGGGGGATGCCATATTACTTTTTCCCAGCCGACGCATTTTTTTGCATCGTTAATTTCGTCTACAGAGGGAAATTGAAAAGTATCATTAAATCGCCATATTTTTTTTAGTGTGCCAGTTGTAATGTCAAAAAGGCCATCGCTTAATTGATAGCAATTTTCTGCATAATGTAGAATTTTTTCAATTTCATCGTCTAGCTGTACGGTTTTTCCCTGATTAATAAGATAAATAAGATTGTCTTGTCTAAAACGACTGAATTTTTGTTCTATTCGCCATGCTTCTTTTTGAATAAGGCTAATGAGTTGTTCGGCTTGTTTTTTATTCTGTATGTTGATATCGACTTGGCAAGGGCTTGCCATGGACATAAAAGCGGCTGAAAAAAGAGGTGGTTTTTCCCCAGGATGAGCATTAATACTGCTCTGTTTCATAGTAAAAAATCGCGCCTCTTAAATGTACCCAAAGTAATTGGAATCACAGTGAGCGTGCCCCAACCATGCCGAGGTTTCAAGTGCAAAGGGTATAAAGTTAGCAATTTAAGGGGCATGACTTTTTACCGCTGAGCACAGGCGCTGTAATATTCAAAGAAAATTACCAGGACATAGAGTAACCAAATTGTAAAATGGTTGCCGTCATATCAGGATAAATTTCATATTTTTGCAAAGCAGTTGGAATATTATCCAAGCTACCTTGTTGCTGGTACTGTTCAATGCGCACATTCCACTGCGCATCTTTTCCTATGATATGGCCATATTTAATGCCAAACGTTGTTGCGTCAAATGGCGCAAGGCGATAATCCGCACTCGCTTCTTGTATATTATTTTGAATATCAGATTGCAATAAATAGGCTTTATAAAAGTCAGCCTCTGTTTGCGTGTAAAATCTGAAGTGAGGTTCAATATAGTTTTTAGCGTTCATATTCCAGCGATAACGAAAGTCAAACGTGTGTGCTTTAACATTCCAATCATCCCAAAAATAACGATAAGAAGCGGTAACTGTATCGCCAAATAGATGATATTTATTTTCCCAAAATAAGCTTTGCTTATTGCGAGAGTCTGGTCGGCTTTCAAAGCGATAAGCATTGTTCGAGGCAAGGTTGTAACTACCATCTTCCAATAAAGAAAGATACTTAAAAGGATCCGTTAAATAACCTGAGGACTGGCTAATAGAATAATTCAGCTGCGTTAACCAATTATGGCTCATCACTTGTGTAATGCCGGCTAGAAAATCAATAACCAGTTTAGTATCGCTCTTATCACCCCTTGGTTGAGTGCTTCCTACAGGCTGAACTGCACCAAAAGGAATGGGGATACCGCCTTCTGGTCTAAACTGATCCTGTTCCAAATTTAGGCCAATATTAAATGTTGTATTACGTTCATTAAAATCATGAGCAACACTCGCACTTGCGCCTAATGAATCAAAATCATATTCTCTTGAAAGATGGCCGCCTAAACTTAGCGTATTAAAGCGTGAGAGTGGTTGTGTTAAGCCTGCATTAATTTCGGCGCGTGTATCTTTAAAGGTGTCATCTAAGGGGGTAGCGTAGGGTGCTACAGCATAGCTGCCATTTCCTGAAGGTCGTGTAAAAGTTTGTATGGTATCTTGTGGCAGTGCACCGGTTGGTGTTGCCCCCGTCAAACTATCCAATACAATTTTTAAGCTCATTGCTTTTCTATCGCCATACACTTTTTGCAACTGTAGTGTTGGCTCAAAAGCTTGCACGCGGTTATCTGATTCTGAGTAGAGTAAAAGCGCGCTATCAATCAGTAGCGGCGTTTCAGATGCATAACTCAAAATAGGCATTACTGTTGCGCTTAGCGTTGAGCTAATAGTTGCACCCAGTAGAATCTGAGTGGCTTTTCTCAACCTGTTTTTTAATGTGTTTTCTTCTGTTTTATTTAGTTGCATCCGCAGCCACCTCCGCCAAAACCACGTCCGCCGCTGGCTGATTCTTTGCTGAAATAAATATGCTCATCAAAAGCGTTATCAGTTTTATGGCTATCTAGCTGCATTTCTGGTTTGGCTAACGTTGCTTTTTCCCATGATTTAACGCCCATATTTTGGCAGGCAGATAAGAAAAGAGCTGATATTAATAAAAGCGTAAGGTAAGACGTTCGCGAAAGAAAAAGTTTATGGTAACGGTGTGCGCGCATAGCTACAGGTTCCAAATAATTAAAACCCTATTTTATCAGTGGGTTTAATGAATTGATAGCGGCCATCAAAAAATAAAAATAAAAGTAAATGCTATAATAGCTCACAACGTTACTAATTTTGTATGAGGGTGGAGGGATGAGATTTTCTTCTTTTAGCTTAAGTAAAGTATTCGCAGGTTTAATCTTCTCTTTATTATTATTACTCAAGCAGCCCGCTGCTTCTGCTGAAACTTTAACTTTACTTGCCGATGAATGGTTTCCGATTAATGCGAACTCTAAAAGTGAGCTACAGGGTTTTGGTATTGATTTTTTAAAAGAGATTTTTAAGAAGAAAAATATTGTTATTGATTATAAAATAACACCTTGGGAGCGAAGTTTAGCGGAAGTTGAAAAAGGTAAAGCTGATTGCGTCATTGGTGCTTATAAAGAAGATGCGCCAGGTTTTATCTTTCCAGAAGAGCCGATTATTCGTGATCAACAGGGCGTTTTTAGTTTAAAAAGTGTACCTGTTGAATATAAAAATCTTGATTCATTGCTTACATTGCAGGTTGGTTTAGTCTCTAGTTATTCTTATGGCCAAGAAATAGATGATTTTTTAGTATTACATAAAGGGGCGGGTTTTGCGCAGTATGCCGTGGGCGATAAACCATTACAGACCAATATTAAAAAGCTCATTGCTGGCCGAATTAATGCCATTATTGAAAGCAAGATTGTGATGAACGCAACGCTTGCTCAGCTAAAGCTTGATGATAAAGTTGAAATGTTGAGCTCGATTGGCGGTATTACGGATATTTATATTGCCTGCTCGCCTGTGCGTGAAACTTCAAAAAAATATGTGCAGATTTGGGATGAAGGCATGAGAGCATTGAAGGCTTCTGGCGAAATGAAAACGATTCTTGCTCGTTACGGCCTAAAATAATAAATTAGGACTTACGCAAAACCGAGGCGTTTTGCGTAAGTCCTAATTTATATTTTTTGTGTTTGGTTCCAGTTTTCATCATTAAGCCAAGGTAACAGAACAGCCCTTATTTGTTTGCAGGCTTTTTGTAGTTGATCTTCAGTTGCTTCTTGAGTTTGGTCGTAATTTAACCAGAAAAACCAGCCGCAAGATAAAATAAGTAGTTGCTGTGCAACGCACTCAATGTAAGTGGGTGGGATGAGGAGAATCTCCTCTTCGTTATATTTTTGGAGAAGGTGTGTAAACACAATTTCCTTATTTTGCATGAGTCTTGATAATCTTTTTAAAGCTTCTTTATTGCGTGATGTAATTGAGTGTGTATCACGATACAGCGTGCGGAAGCGCCAAGTTAGCTCTAAGAGCGCCGTCAATATCGTATCATCCTCAAGTAGATCAACAAGAGACAGCGCTAGCGCTTCTAAGATCTCCTTGAGGTGCTCCTCAAGCTCGCTAACGAGTGACAAAATGATTTCATCTTTATTTCTAAAATGATAATAAAGATTGCCGGGGCTGATACTCATTTCCGTTGCAATATCTACCGTTGAAATATTTGACTCGCCCATTTTATTAAATAAGGTTAGCGCTGTTTTTAAAATACGTTGTCGAGTTTTCATTGTGTTTAAAGTGAACGATCCCTAGAGCTGCTATAGTTTTAATTAAGAACTGAACGAAAACTCTATTATAAAGATCCCGCATAAAGAATTGTAATAATATGACAATTAACGATAAAAGTTATAGTGGCAAGGAACGCTCTTTTCTCATCATTGAAGATAGCTTAGTTAGCAGCCAAATATTGTGTAGTTTAGTGAAATCTATTTGGGGTGTGACGGCTGAAGTTGCCGATAATGGTGAGAGAGCAATTTCTTATTGCAAAAGCAGAATTTATGACATTATTTTCATGGATTTAGGTTTGCCAGACTATAATGGCTTTGAAGTGGCGGGCATTGTTGTTGATTATTATGATGCTCATCATTTTAAATTGCCTTGCATCATTGGTATTTCAGGATCAACGCATAGCATGGTTTCTGAGTATCCTAAGTCAGTCGCAGAAAGTCTTCGTCACTTTGTCGGTTTTCTAGAGAAGCCTTTCTCAGTTGAAAAATTAAAAAAAATAGCACCTATTATTGAAGGAGTTTTTGAAAAAAGTAGAATTCTCAGCGTTGAGAGTGATGCTAAGCAAGCTTTTAATATTATTGAGCTTGAAAAAAAATTACCTGAAATTGATTTGCGGGAAGTGTTATCTCGCATTGATAATAATTTTTATTTTTTGATTAATTTATTAAATTTTTATAAACAAGATTGCCTTCAATCGAAAATTAATATTATTAATCTTTTAAATGAAAAAAAGTGGGTTGATTTAAAAGGCGTATTAAATGCACTTAAGGGTACGAGTCGCAATATATTTTGTCATACTATTGCCGATGCTTGCCAATCCGTTGAAGAAACAATTTTATTTGGTAAAAAAGAAGTAGAAGAAGAGCTTTATTTTCTAGTTGATCGATTAGGTTATATCGCTATTGCTATTGATTTTTTCTTGCAATCTTGCCCTGCTTATAAAAAGCAGTTGAATCCGTATTGTCTTGAGTTTGAAACAAGAGAAAAACTTTTTTATTGTATTGAAACGCTTGTTAATAAAAATTCAGCACAGGCAGAAGATTATCTCGATTATTTTATTGGGCAATTTAAGGGCGTCGTGCGCCAGGATGTTTTGTTGCAGCTTTATAAAGATGTTGAAGTCTACGATTTCCCTTCTGCTCGAGAAACATTAAAAGTGATTGGTTCTTTTCTTCCGTCTTATAGCATTGATTCTGCCGATGAGCAGGAAAAGCTTTTCTTGAAAAAACCTACGATTTTAATCGCAGAAGATGCTTTAACCAGCGCTAAAATGGTCGCCGGTTTTTTAGGTAAAGATTATAATCTTTTAATTGTGCGTGATGGGAAAGAGGCGTTGAGGGTTGCAAGCCTTCCGCCTTACCCTGATCTTATTTTAATGGATGTTAATATGCCTTTTCTTAATGGGTATGCCGTTTGCCAAGCTTTAAAAAGGGATAAAGAGACGAACCAGATCCCTCTCATTTTTTTAACAGCAAATGGTACAAAAGAAGAAGAGCTTTATGGCTTTAAGCTTGGCGCGGTTGATTATATTACGAAGCCTGTTTCGCTTCTGGTGTTATTGGCGCGTATTGAAACACATCTTAAATTAAGACGATATCAACTGATTTTAGAAAGTCAGGTCAAAATGGATACATTAACTGGCTTAGGTAACCGATTAGGTTTGACTGAATTTATCGATATGCAGTGGCGTCGTTCGTTACGGCGCAGCACACCATTAGCTTTATTAATGATTGATGTGGATCATTTCAAGCTATATAACGATACGTATGGTCATGTTCGTGGTGATGAATGTTTAGTAAGAGTCGCGCAAGTGATTCAATCTGTGTCTAATCAAGCGGAAGGTTATTCTGCTCGTTATGGTGGAGAAGAGTTTGTTGCTGTATTTTCTGAAACAGGTAGAGAGACGGCTTGTACTTTAGCAGAAAGAATCAGGCTTGAAATCGAAAAGCTACAAATTGAAAATAGGAAAAATCTTGAAAATCCTTCCGTCAGTGTCAGTATTGGCGTATCAATTATTGAACCTCACCGTGAGGTTGAGCAAGTACAATTAGTGCAACAAGCAGATGAAGCTTTATATAAAGCTAAAAATGCCGGTAGAAATAGAGTTTTTTGCGGTAAATAGACTTCTTTTCACGTTCGAAAAAATCCTTGTTTAGGCGCTATCCTAGCAATCAACTTTAGTTGCTAATTGACATCAAAAAATTATGGTAGAGCTTACTATCAGCTTCGCGTAAAATGTCGTTCCTTTGTTTTGTTGGAGATTAATCTGTGAGCGAGCTATTTCAGTTGAGTGTGGTGATTCCTGCACGAAATGAGTCGGAAAATTTGAGGCTTTTAATTACACAGATCGTTGACGCACTGCCTAAAACACAGTTTGAATTTGAAGTAATTATTGTTGATGATGGGAGTAATGACGACTCTTTGCCTGTTCTTCGCGCACTTAAAAAAAGTGTGCCTGAGCTTGTTTTACTGCGCCATGCTATTTCGATGGGCCAAAGCGCGGGTGTTGTGTCAGGTGTAAGGCATGCGCGTTACCCTTGGGTTGTAACGCTTGATGGCGATGGTCAGAATGATCCTTGTGATATTCCTAAAATGGTTGAGCGGTTACAAAGAGAATCTTCGGATCCCACTTTATGGATGGTGGCAGGTCAGCGAATTAAACGGGAAGATCATTGGGTTCGCCTTTTTTCTTCGCGTATCGCTAATTATGTCAGAAGCCGCGCGTTAAAAGATCACACGCCTGATACCGGTTGTGGCTTAAAACTTTTTAGCCGTGAGGCATTTCTTTTGTTGCCTGTTTTTAACCACATGCATCGCTTTTTACCCGCGTTGATAAATCGTGCAGGCGGTAAAGTTGTTAATCAACCTGTTAATCATCGCGCAAGAGAAAAAGGCATTTCTAATTATGGAATAGGTAATCGCTTGTGGGTGGGTATTATTGATTTGCTTGGTGTTATGTGGTTAATCAGACGATGTTGTAATCCTGTTGTGATTAAAGATGAGTTGCCATGAGTGAATTATTGAGTTTTTTAGGTATTGCAAATTTAACAGGTGTTGAAATAACCTGGTTAATTATAGGCTTTTTAGGGCAGGGTGTTTTTTCTGCTCGGTTTTTAGTGCAGTGGTTAGCCAGTGAGAAAAAAAAGCAAAGTACGGTCCCTGTTGCTTTTTGGTGGTTGAGTTTAGTGGGAAGTTTGGTGGTACTTGCTTACGCTATTCATCGTAAAGATCCTGTTTTTATTGTGGGTCAGTCATTGGGCTTTATCATTTATACCCGTAATTTACAGCTTATTTTTTCTCATAAGAAATGAATAAACTATATTCGTCAATATTTTTCCGTCACAAAGATATAACGTTACTGTTGTTATTAGCGTTAGTAATTATTGCATCTGGTATCGGTCTACGTGATCCTTGGCCTGCTGATGAGCCGCGTTTTGTTCTAATTGCCAAAGAAATGGTTGAGAGTGGGCAATGGCTTTTTCCGCAGCGAGGGGGCGAGCTTTATCCTGATAAACCGCCTATTTTTATCTGGTTGCAAGCCATATTATATTTTCTAACGCATGAGATTCGTGCGTTTCTAATTCCCTCATTATTGGCAAGCTTAGGTTCTGTTTTTTTAGTTTATGATCTTGGGCGAAGATTATGGAATAAAACAGTAGGGTTATATGCTGCTTTTGCTCTGTTGGCTTCTTTGCAATTTACCATGCAGTCTAAATTAGCACAGATTGATGCCTTACTTTGTTTTTGGGTAACCTTGGGATTATATGGGTTACTTAGACATTTGCTGTTAGGGCCGCAGTGGACTTTCTATTATCTCTCTTTTTTTTCAATGGGTATTGGCATTATTACAAAAGGGGTAGGCTTTTTACCTGTTCTTTTATTGCCTGCTGCTGCACTATTTAATGCTGTTCAACGAAGAGCCTACGCTAAAACAGTAACGAGTTCACAACCGATTAATTGTGCGCAATCAATTATTATTAAACCTCTTTCGTTGAGCTATGGTACAAAAAAAAGTTGGTTTGGTTGGTTTTTTTTGTTGCTCCCCATTATGAGTTGGTTAATTCCTATGGCGCTCACCGCAACAGATTTAGGCGGGGTTTATGCTAATTATCGGGATAATATTTTATTAAGACAAACCGTTCAGCGTTACGCAAGCAGTTGGCATCATTTGAAGCCTTTTTGGTTTTATATTTTAACTGTTTTGCCTTGGGCGTGGTTTCCTTTAGTTTTAGCCTTTCCTTTATGTGTACAACTATTAAAGAAAAGACTTTGGTTTAAACCAAATCCACGTTTTTTTCTATTATTTGCTTGGATTGCTTTTGCGATCATTTTTTTTAGTATTTCTAAAGGAAAGCGTGGTGTGTATATGTTGCCTACGCTGCCGGCTTTAAGTTTACTTATGGCGCCTTTTTTGGTAACGCTAAGACTAAACTTTAACTTTCAAAAAGTCGCTTTTGTTCTTGGTGTTTTTATTTTTGTAATAATAGAAGCAGGGGTTATTGCAAGCATTGCAGGCGTTATTGATTTAAGTGTTTTTTCAGCCGGTTTTCAAGCGCGCCTGATCTATTTTGGCGCTAGTTTTTTAATGCTTTTTTTGGGCTTGTTATTTTATTTTAGAGTGAGGCGTGGTTGGTTTTTTCTATGCAGTATCTTGTTGAGTGTGTGGTTCATATTGCCGATTTTTTTATATCCGCACTTTAATGAAATAAGAACGCCTCTTCGCGTTTTACATAATATTGAAAAGCATAGCAACCTGCAGACTGAAATAGGAATGATTAATTTTCGTGAGCAATTTGTTCTATTCTCAACTTTTAAAATGACCCATTTTGGTTATCACGCTTTAATTAAGCAGCAAGTACATGCGGCTCAGTGTTGGCAGGGCAAAGATGAGAAGAATCGATTTTTATTAATGAGTGCTGAAGTTGCAGCGGATAATTTTAATCAAGCCAGTGAGCGTATAGACGTTGGGCGCGCGCATGGTGAGAATTGGGTGCTTGTGCGGGGGTTATCCTCTATTTCCAAGCCTGATTGTGCACATGCTAAAACTTTTACAGCACGTGTGGCTCAGGATGGTTATAAACATTAGAAATGCTCTTTAAATGATGTGTATAAACGTATTGCTCAAAACCATGTGCATTCAAGGGGCGACTAATCAAGTAGCCCTGCATTTCATCACAGCCTTGTTGTTCTAAAAAAAACGCTTCTTCTTCTGTATGCACGCCTTCAGCAATCACCTTTAAATTAAGGCTACGTCCTAATGCTAAAATAGCTGTTATAATGGCGGTATTATCATTGTCATTTATTAAGTTTGATATAAAAGTTTGATCAATTTTCAACGTATTGATAGGCAGCCTACGCAGATAGGCCAAGCTTGAGTAACCTGTGCCGAAATCATCAATAGAAATTTGAATGCCTGCTTTTTGTAGTTCACATAAAGTTGCTGAAGCGGTTGCTCTATTATCTAAAAATAGGCTTTCTGTAATTTCAAATTCGATATATTTAGGATCAAGCCCTGTATCTAAAATAATCTTTATAATATTAGCTGCAAGTTTTTGATCTCTAAATTGTATCGCTGAGAGGTTCAGTGCAATAGACAGTAGCAGGAAACCTTTTTCATGCCATTTTTTTAGTTGTAAGCAAGCATCTCTTATTGACCAGATACTAATTTCTGTAATGAGGCCTGAATCTTCAGCAAACGGTATAAAATCTGCTGGATGCATTAAGCCTTGTTGTGGATGATTCCAACGAATCAATGCTTCAGCACCCACGAGTTCTCTGGTTTTAATGTTGAGTTTTGGCTGATAATAAAGTTCAAACTCTTTGCGCTCAATTGCTTGGCGTAATTCTGAAATTATTTCAATACGGCCAAAGACGAGTTTTGCCATTTCATCATTGTAAAGCATCGCATTATTACGACCACTTTTTTTAACAGCATACATTGCCGTATCAGCAAAACGAATTAAGTCAGCAGCTTCTTGTGAGTGCGCTGGAAAAAGACTCACACCAATGCTTGCTGTTGCATAAATTTCTTTATTGCCTAAAGCATAAGGCTTACTTAAAATATGTTGAATGTGATTTGCAGCATCCATTACTTTCGCACTATTTTTTAAGTGAGTTAAGATAACGGCAAATTCATCTCCGCCTAATCTTGCAACAATATCTGCTTGGCGAGTGGAGTCTTTTAAACGTTTGCCCATTATTCTTAGTAGCTCATCAGCAATGTCATGACCTAAAGAATCATTAATGCTTTTAAACTGATCAAGATCAATAAATAGCAAGCCAACTATTAAGTTATTTTTCTTTGCATCATTAAGTGCTGTCTCTAAAAATGAATGAAAAGAACGGCGATTAGCAAGGTTTGTTAGTGGGTCGTGATTAGCAAGAAAGCGAATGTCAGCTTGAGCTTGTAAGCGCTCAGAAATATCTATAATAGTAATAATTGCATATTGAATAAATTTATCTTGATCATAAATAGGCGATGCCGTCATTTCAATGGTTATTCTATGATTCTCATATTCTATTTCAATATTATCCGCTTTTGTTTCCTTGCCTTTTAAAGCTATTGATACGGGAAAAGTTTCTTGAGGATAAGTTTTATTAGTACCAATAACAACGGCATGCCAAGCAGCAGGATGCTGTAACGAGGCATGATATACATGGGTGAAACCTAATAATTTTTCTGCATAGTTATTGATATAAAGTGCTTTACCATTTTCATCAACAACGAGCACCCCAATGGGTAAATGATCGAGAAACTGAGTGAGTTTTGCTTCACTGTCTCTCAATGCTTTTGCAATTTCTTTATGTGCTTCTAGCTCTGCTGAAGTGGTGCTTAGCATATCGTTAAAGACGTCGGCCAGTTTGCCAATTTCATCTTTACGTTCTGATTTTACACGCAGAGTGTAATCACGCTTTTCTATTACTTGCCGTGCCACAGAGGCAAGATTAAGTACCGGTGTTGTAATCAACCTACGTAAACCAACCGTTAAAATAAAAGCAGAAATAATCAGAACAATTCCACCAGTGAAAATAACAATACTATACTGTGGCAGTCTCTGCGCAAAGCTAGGCAGGTCGCGGCAAAGGTATATAAAACCTAAAGTTTCTTCTTGATGAATAATAGGTAAAACCAGCAGTAGTTCTTTTTTAGTAAAGCTGACATATCGGCTAGTTGTTATGAGTGGGTTTTGTATTTTTTTTTCTTTGTTAATATGATTTTTTTTTTGGTAACTTGCGAAATAAGATCCATCAAGATTATAAACAACAGCATAAGAAATTTGAGGCATTGCTTTAATCGTTTTCAGTGCTTCAGTTGCCGCAATTTCATCATTAAACATCAAAGAGTGATAAATCGCAGTACTAATTATTTTACCTTCCGCTTCAAGACTATTGAGTATTCTAGGTTTGAAAGTGTTGACTTCATAAGTCAAGATGGCAAATAGAATTAAGAAAAGCCCGAATAAGCTCGCGGCTGAAAGTGTAAGCGTTAATTTTTTTTGAATCGGTAAATGGTGTAGCCTGAATAAAGGCATAAAATTATTTCACCTCAAGAGCATGGGCAAGAAGATTAGCGCTCAGATTAATACCTACCGCTTCAGCTTGGCTTTTATTAGAAATAAAACGAACTTTTCCTGCAGCTATTTGAAAGCCTAATAAACCACCTGCATAGACAAAAGTTGAGCCTTCTCCTACCGTTAGGATCGGTAGTAAATGAATGGCAGATAGCGTATTAACCCAGTAATCTTTTGTGTGTTCAGGCCCAAATTCTGGCGAGAAAAAAACAATAGCATGACAGGAAGAGAGCGTTTCTTCTTTACTCTTAAGTAAAACTAAAATGGTGTGTTCAGCGATAGCATGATTCTCAATTTTTTTCCATACAGCAATATACGGATTGCTTCCAACAAAACAGGCGCGTATCGCGCTGGTATTATTTTCAAATGCCGTTTGTGGCCAATTTGTAAGTTGTAAAAAACGATAAAAATAGGCTGCTTTAACTTTTTGTTCTAGCGCTTTATTAAGTTGCTCTTTTTTTTCATCAGCAAAGCTAGGGGCAGGGCTATTACTTATTAGTAATAAAAATAATGTTATGACAATATAAAAAGGATGGTGGCGGTGTTTTGGTGTCATATTGGCAATATCTTCCCTGATCAATCTTATTCCAATTCTCGCTTCTAATACTTCTTGGAATTACAGGCAAATGTACATAGTACAATCCATCGTTACAATGCGATAGTAACAAATCAAAGACTTAAAAACACTTAAAATAAAAAATAGGTTGTATATCGTGAGAATTATCTAAAGTGCTTCCATACTTAAATTAATAGAAGATTAAATCGTTGGGGAAAAATATGATGCCGTTAAAGATAGCCTTTTTAAAAAAAACAGGTGCTAGTCTACCTTTTAGGCTTTTTTTATTGCCTGCTTTATTGATTTCAGGTGTGTTGGCCAGTTTGACGGTACAGGCCGATTCAGTAAATTCGCGTGCTATTTCATCTCGTATCATCAATGGCGATGCTTCAGACACGGCTTATTCATGGATGGTTTCCATTCGCGTAAAAGGCAATTCAAATGGCCATTTTTGTGGCGGTTCTTTAATTGATTCGCGCTGGGTTTTAAGTGCTGCCCATTGTTTTGCAGATAGTGACCCTGATGAAGAATATGAAGTTGTTGTGAATAACCTTGTTCGTACGACAACAAATACTGATTATGTTCGTACTATTAAAAATGTGATTATTCATCCTGATTTTAATGGGCAAACGTTTAAGAATGATTTGGCGTTATTAGAGTTAGAAAGCTCTATTAGTGCAGCAACTATTTCGCTTGGAACAGCAAGTCATGTCACGTCTGCGGGCTCAGGCTTTGTTCAGGCATTGGGTTGGGGTGTACAAGAAGCAGGTGCTAGTACGCTACCCACGACGCTGAGGGAGGTCGATCTTAATTTAATTTCAGGCTCTGCTTGCACAAGTTTAGGTGCCTCATCAAGCTCCCCTGATTCATCGCAGCTTTGCGCAGGAATTGCACCTAATGGCGGTAAAGATTCTTGTCAGGGCGATAGCGGTGGACCTTTGGTTTATGCCAATGGATCACAGTGGGTGCAATTAGGTGTTGTCAGTTGGGGTGATGGTTGCGCTGAAGCTGGCAAGTATGGCGTTTATAGCAATGTTGCCTATTTTTCATCCTGGATTACAGCTGTTATTAATGGACTTTCTATTTCTGGGCAGTCTGTGCCAAGTTTGTATAATTATTTTGGCTTGGCTGGCACTGGAAAAACGCTATCTCGCACTATTACCTTGAAAAATAACAGTTTAACCACGGCAGCCACTTTGAGCACCTTTAGCTTGTCTGGTAGTGCCTCAAGTGCATTTACTTTAAGTGAAAGTTGTCCTACTTCTTTAGCTGCCCAAGATTCTTGCACATTTGTGATTTCTTTAAAGAGTGGTTCTGCAAGCTCTTATAGTGCCACGATGCTTATTGATTCCAGTTTGAATGATATTTCTTTTGGCCTATCTGGCGATACCGTTCAGGCAGATAGTACTTTGTCTTCAGCTTTTGATGATAATAGCCATGTTTGGTATTCAGGTGGAAATAGTGCTTGGGCATTAGACAAGACTAAAATTGTTGATTTTTCATCAACATTAAAGCCGGGCGCTGTATATGGGGGCGGTTCATCGTTACTCACAACGTATGTCAGCGGGGGTGGCACATTAAGCTATCAGATATTATCTGCTATGAGCGATGATGAAGTATTAGCTGTTTATGTTGATAACGAGTTGATTGATTATTACATTGGCGATGCGGCACGAACAAATAAAACTTGGCCTGCAAAGAGTACGACATTAAGCTCAGGTGATCATCAGGTTATTTATGCTTATGGTAGTTATGCTTCCGCTGCAGAAGCTGCCGAGAGTAAATTATGGCTAGCTTCTTTTAAAGTAACGGGGGGCAGTACAACGACAACAGGTAATGCCGCCATACCTGTAGATGATTTCTCTCAAGACGGTGGTGGTGGTGGTGGTGCGTTAGGCACGCTAAGCTTAGGTGGATTGATTTTTCTACTTATACAAAAAAAGAGAAAGTTAATTTATTCCAAAAAGCATTAAGCAGAACTTGCGTAAATATTTAAAGGATAAAGAAGCATGAAAGTTGATGCTTTCTTAAATAATCAGTGGCGATCAGTGCGAAAATCATTGGTTATTAATATTTTGTTGCTTCTCGCAAGCATGTTAGTTGCTCATGCTAGCTTGTATTTTTCTGGCTTCTATAGCAGCCCTGACTGGAGCATTTATCATTGGTTTTTAATGACCACCATGATTTTCTCAGGGCCTTGGTATGTGCTCATCACTTTTATGATGAGTGATGAGCTTTATCTTAATATCTTGAGCATTATTTTCTTTATTATTTAGGACTTACGCAAAAAGTGATATTTTTTTGAGTGTGGGATGAAAAAATATTTAAATTTCATATGGTTATGATCTATCTGAATGGGCTTTAATTTTAGTAAAATAGAGTCCATGAAACCTACACGCCTTGATTACTGCCAATAC
>CAMAPQ010000008.1 GCA_945860125.1 Klebsiella pneumoniae | reverse complement strand
ATTTGCCAGCATTTTAGAATATCTGGGGCGCTATTTTTTTGGGAAAATGCTTTAAGCTTATATAGAGATTCTAGCGCTCCAATATGAGTATTACTAATTTGACCTTTATATACTGTGCAATCGTAGGGCTTGTTATATACCTTATAATTTTTTAGGTACAGAAATGTTGGCAGTAGTCTCTCTACAATAAAGGGAAAAAGGCCCAGCTTTTGATCTCTGTGATAGTTGCTCACGCTATTGTATATTTCCCCATCCTCACCAGTGAGCTCATCTAGCTTTTTTTTGATATCTCTTACGAAGAGGATATAGTCTTTCCAAAAGGCTTTTGTCGCAATAAAGTAACTACAGTAGCAAGTGTAATCTGTCATTACTTTGTCAAATACGCTCGTATCGTATCCGCCTGCTCGAAAAGCAGCAATTGTAACGCGTTTGATTCCTTTATGAAAAAAGTCAGATTGTTCCCATACATTTTGGGTTAGTGCAGCAAGTGCTCTGCCGTAATTAAATAGATATATGTCATATCCCGGATTATGATCAACTGCATCCTTAATGTTTGCAGCTGAATAACGCAGTTTTTCTTGCCAGCGTGGGCCAAAAATGCCCCATGCATCTAAGTTATCTGTAAAACCTTCGTCAATAATTCGGTTAAAATTGTGATATTCACGCAGTTCGGGATATTTATTTTCTGTATTATCAAACGGCGTCAATAATGGATCAACTTGAGATATTTGATCCTGCTGAAAGCATATTTGAAAAATTTTATAGTTCAATTGAATATTCCTTCTTTGGTAATACATTCTCTTTTTGCGGCATCGTCTTTAAACTTAGCTATTATTCGCTTTTTTATCATATTTTCTTGTAAGTTTTATTGCTGCAAGCTATTCGTGATGCAAGCTATTCACGATGTAAGTCTTGAACTGCAATGTTGGCTGCTTCTATAACTGCTTGCTCTGCATCATTTAATGATCTAGAGGCTATTCCCATAGATACTCTTTTTGACTGGCTATGTCGTGTATATTTATTAAATACGACAACAGAATCATGAAAAGAGATTGACCTAACTTGATTTGTCATTTCGGTGACAATATGTGAGCCGGCATCTCTAGACCAATAAGCATTTTGTTGATCTATTAAACGTTTTGAAAACTCAATAAATGTTCCTGGCGAACAGTAGCCACCACTGTATTCTCGCCAGTAGGAGGTATGACAATCTTCAACTAAAAATGTACCGTCTTCTTTTAAGTGAGGCCAGGCATTAATAAACGTTATAATTTGATGTAGGTTTATATGGGATCCGTCATCTATGATGATATCAAAATCGCCATGCTTGCTAAAAAAACTTTTCCAGAAGCTAGAGTCACTTTGGTCGCCAATCTCAATTTTTATACCTTCTTCTTCGTAATTTTTACATTCAGGATTAATATCCATTCCAACGATGGACGCGCCCGTACCAAAATATTTTTTCCACATTTGCAATGATCCGCCATGATATATTCCAATCTCTAATATTTTGGGAGATTTACCAATATATTTAGCAAAGTGCGTTTCATATATATAAAAATAATGCTCCCATTTATCAATCAATCTGCCTTTATGGGAAAGAAAAATATTTTTTAGGTTTTGATCTGGCATTTAGGGCTCCGTAATATATATGAGAGAATTTATGTTTTAATGTGTTATAGCATCTTTCTTGTGAATAACTTTAGCATAAGGCGTCATTTAATTAGGGTGCTTTTTTTCAATAAAACTTGAATATTTCTCAGGATGAGCAAGTCGGGCAGGAAGTGGCTCATCTATATAAAGTAAGTCCGGTATCTCTAAGAGCGTAAATAGCCTTAATGCCTCCCAATGGTTACGAATACTTGGAGAGTTTTTTTGTATGGCAAGGTTTTTTAGCCAATAAAGCGACGTTAAAACATCAGTATTTTCCTTTGTGGTTTGATTACTATATAGCGTGTAATCATATGGTTTACTGTATACCTTGTATTTATTCAAACATAAAAATGTAGGGAATAGCCTTTCGATAATAAACGGAAATAGTGTAAGGTTTTTGTCTCTTAAGTAGTGGCCGTGTCTGTTATATATATCTGCTTCTTCGCCTGTTAAGCTTTCAAGCTTTCCTATAATATCTTTTAAAAATGTGAGGTAGTCTCCCCAGAATTTTTTTGTTGCAACGAAATAACTACAGCAGCAAGTATAGTTTGTCGTCAGGCAATCAAGCGCACTGAGATCATATCCGCCGGAATTAAATGCAGAACATATAACCTTTGTTATTCCCTTAATACAAAATTCACCTTGTTCCCATAGGTTACGTGTTAATGCATTAATGGCTCTTCCATGATTAAATATATAGACATCATTTCCTGGGTTAAAATTAATTGCCTCTATGATTTCTGAGGAAGAATAAAGAAGTTTTTCTTGCCAGCGTGGGCCAAAAACGCCCCATGCATCTAAGTTATCTGTAAAACCTTCGTCAATAATTCGGTTGAAATTATGATACTCGCGAAGTTCAGGATGTTTATTTTCTGTATTGTCAAATGGCGTAAATAAAGGATCGATATCATTGATTTGATTTTTTTCAAAGAAAATTTGGAAAATTTTATATTTCACGTGACCTGTCCAATTTAGGCTGATTTATAATAAAAAACTTTCGAAAATTTTCCCAATGCTCTAATGTTTCTACAGACTCTTGAGACAAAGCGAGCGTTTTTATCCAATAAATAGAATTTAGTGCGGCAATATGATGATCTTTAATATGGCCCTTATATATGTTGAAATTATAAGGTGCGCTGTATACCTTGTATTTTTTCAAGCATAAAAAGGTAGGAAGTAATCTTTCTAAGATAGAAGGAAGTACTTCCATTTTTTGATTTTTATCCTCACGAATTGAAGATATATAAAATATATCTTCTGCTTTATTTAGTGTCTCAAGTTTTTTGACTATATTTTTCAGAAAGAGCATGTAATCTGCCCAGAATTTTTTCTTTGCAATGAAAAGACTGCTATTAAATGTATAATCCGGCATTAGTTTTTCAAGAACGCTGATATCATGCCCTTCTGCTTTAAATATAGCAGTTATAATTTCCTTTATTTTTTTTGTAAAGCCATCTTCCTTTTCCCATACGTTTTTTGTTAATGCTGCCGCTATTTGGCAGCTATTAAATATATAGATATCATAAGTTGGATTTTTATCGAGAGTATTTTTAATGTCTAAAGCTGAATAGGTGAAATCTTTTTCTTGGTGAGGCCCCATAAAACCCCATGCATCTAAATTATCTGAAAAACCTTCATCAATAACGCTTTTAAAACAGTGATACTCGCGAAGTTCAGGATGTTTGTTTTCTGTATTATCAAAAGGTGTAAATAGAGGATCAACTTTAGAGAGTTGATCTTGTTGAAAGCATATTTGAAAAATTTTATAGTTCAATTGAATATTCCTTTTTTGGTAATATATTCTCTTTTTGCGGCATCATCTTTAAATTTAGCTATTATTCGCTTTTTTATCATATTTTCTCGTAAGTTTTATTGCTGCAAGCTATCTTAATGGTTGCGGGAGGAATGACTTTAAACGCTTCAAGTGCACTTTTAGGACGATTGAACCTGACTGTTTTGAGCCGTTCAGTACCACCGCTCATGTATTCTCGCAGATAATCTACAATTGTTTCTTGGCAAAGCCTTGTGAGTCGACCGATTTCCGAATGCGACAATCCTTGGCTTTTAAGCTATAAAACTTCCATTTTTATTCTTACTCTAGGATGATCGTTGTGGGATCTCTCATGATGAAAAATTTCGATATCTTCATCCTTGAATTCAATTTTAATCATAAGAGGCTACTATTATGCCACAATTAATAGAATGAGAGATATGAACAAAAGATCAAAGCATCTTAAATAGTTAGAGATCCAGATGCTACTTTCGTTGGATGTGCGCGTGTAACTTCACACTGAACACATCGCCATATGATACAAAATTTATCAAAAATGTGAATAGAAGCTATGTTTATAAATGGAATTTTTTTAGGGGTGATCTGAGTTTTTAAGGTGTAACAATGCTCAATGTTTAGGTAGGAAAAAGTCGGAAGTTGCGAGCTGGCTGAGTATATTAGCCAATTTATTCATTGGCAATGAAACAAAATAAAACAAAAAATGCAATCTTTTTTTAAATAAAAATACACAAAAAAAATACATTTCAGGCTCAGCATTCATCTTGTTCAAAAAGATATAGTTTTAATTAAATTTTCCATGAATTAAAACTATTGAATACAAACTCTCATACGCTAATCAGGATGATTTCTATGAATATCAATTTGTCTCCAAAAAAAACGCTAGAGCAAGCCTCTCCATACGAGCTTTCAGAAAACTCGTTAGAAAAAATTAAATCACACAACGAATCATACAAATTAATAAACTTAGAGGGCTTCCACCTTAGGTCACCAAAATGCCTACAAAGAAGATGGGATTATTTTTGGTCAAAAGCAATTGAAACTGACGGCAGTCAAGCAAGAAGGCATATAGTAATGGTCAGCAAATTCAAGCAAGCAATCCTATCTTTAAGGGAATACTGCGAAAAAAACGACTTAACAGACGAAATGCATGATCTTTATGCGCGCCTATTACAGAAACAATATGGGGAATACTTTAGCGAAGAAAGTATAGAATATTTAGAAAACTTAATTTTTCACACATTCGAAAATTTAAAATTTAATATATTTATTGGGTGCAAAAACTGGAATAGCGGAATAAGCGATGCTAAGTGCCGCATAGAAAATAAAGAAAATTCAATTTTAAATAAAATAGATCAATCAGACACAGTAAACGAGGTTAAAAAACACATCGTTAACTGGAAAAGAGAAAGCGTTTTAATTAAAAAATTATATAAAAATCACGAGTACCACAATATCAGAATAGAAATACAAAATATTATTGAATCAATTATGAGTCTTGATGAAAGCGCATCATCTTTAAAACTGATTAAAACAGATGTCATCGAGCGCATTCAATCAATCATTGATTCTCTTGCGGTAGACCTATCTCAAGCAAGGAATAATGATTTGAGAAAATGGCAAAATAGCACCCTTCCAAAGTTGCACGCTAACTTAATTGACTTGATTGAAAATCCCCACTTAGATAGGGCTGAAGCTATTTTTAGGGACGCATTAGACACAGACAAAAATGGAGCTCGTATATTAGGTCTCAATTTATCTGAACTAGAAAGACAAGAAACAGAGGCAGTGAAATTTTTTCAAAACGCAATTACAAGTAATGAAGTAATCAACCATTAAAAAGCAGCATTTTTTTTTTGATGGTTGATAAAACTTTGCTAAAAAAACTTCGCCAATGTCAACCCAAAAGATTCAGCGCCGACCTTGCGTGTATCAGTGTGATAAGTGTCCCCCGAACGTCCACCCAATAAGAGGGCGATATCTGATAATTCGCCTCCAAAAGAAAACGGCCAATAGAGGCTCAGTTTTTTTGAAAAATAGTTGAAGTTGATACTTTGCTTGATAGACATGAGGAAAAAATTTGAAGTAATTTTTCAAAAAACCAGGTTTCCGGTCAGGCACTATTTAATATAAACCTCAAGAACTAATCCCACCATTAAAATGATATCCCGCATCAACGAATAGAATCTCACCGGTAATACCGCTCGCTAAATTTGAACACAGAAAAGCTGCAGCATTACCCACTTCTTCGGTTGTGACATTTCTTTTCAAAGCACTTAATGCTTGTGTTGTTTTTAACATTTCACGTATTCCTTTAACGCCAGAAGCGGCGAGCGTTCTAATGGGGCCTGCGGAAATAGCATTCACTCTGATATTGTCTTGTCCTAAACTTTGAGCTAAGTAGCGCACACTCGCTTCTAGGCTCGCTTTTGCTAAACCCATCACATTATAGTTTGGCATTGCTCTTTCGGAACCAAGATAGGTGAGTGTAAGTAACGCTCCTTGCCCCCCTTTTAAAAAAGGCCTTGCTTGCTTCGCAAGCGCAATAAAACTATAACTACTGACATCATGCGCAATTCTAAAATTTTCGCGGGTAGTTGCTTCTGTAAAATCGCCGTCTAATGCGTCTTGCGGCGCAAAACCAATTGAATGGACAAGAATATCAAAGGTATTCCAATGATTTTTAAGCTGGTTAAAAAAGGATTCGATACTTGAGTCATCTGCAACATCGCACTCAAAAGTGGGGGCATGATTCCAGTTTTGCGCAAACTTTTCAGCGCGCGTTTTTAGCTTTTCATTTTGATAGGTTAGTACAATATCGGCGCCTTGTTGATGCATGGCCTCAGCAATGCCATAGGCAATAGAGCGATCGCTTGCAATGCCGGTAATAACTGCTTTTTTTCCTTTCAGTAATAAACTCATGAGATAACCTTTATTAAAAGCTGGCTTGCAGCAATTGTTGAGTATAGGCCTGCTGGGGTTGAGAAAAAACAGCTTCTGTTTCACCCGTTTCAATAATCTGACCCTGTTGCATCACCATGACGCGATGACACATGGCACGAATAACTTTTAAATCATGGCTGATGAAAAGGTAAGACATTTGATACTTCGCTTGTAACCTGTGGAGTAACTCAATAATTTGAGTTTGCATGCTACGATCCAGCGCAGAAGTAGGTTCATCCAATACAATTAATTTAGGTTGTAAAATTAAAGCTCGTGCAATCGCAATGCGTTGTCGTTGTCCGCCTGAAAATTCATGTGGATAACGATAAAGCATGTCGGCCGTTAATCCCACTTCTTCCAATGCTGCCTTCACGCGCCATTCAATTTCTTGCTCTTGTAATTGTGATTCATGAACTTTTAAACCTTCACAGATAATATCTTTGATGCTAAACCTTGGGTTAAGGCTGCCATAAGGATCTTGAAAAACAATTTGAAGATTTTTTCTGATGGGTTGCAGTGCTTTTTGTTTTAACTGATTAATATCCGTATTATTTAAAATAATAGCGCCCTCACTTTTAATGAGTCTTAAAATAGCAAAAGCTAAAGAACTTTTTCCTGAACCACTTTCACCAACAATGCCTAAAGATTCGCCCTCATGTAAGCTTAAATTTGAAGGAAGCACTGCGTTAAAATAATGATCTACTCTTCGTAATATACCTTTATATACTGGAAATCTAACGCTCAAGCGCTGCACGGATAAAATTTGTTTTGCGTCTTGTGTAATGGGTTTAGGCAGGCCTGTTGGTTCGGAATCAATGAGCATTTTTGTGTATGGGTGTGTGGCTTGTTCAAAAATCAGCTTGGTTGATCCACTTTCGACTAAGGCGCCTGATTTCATCACGAGTACGCGATGAGCAACTTTTTTCACCAAATTTAAATCATGTGTAATTAATAAAATACTCATGCCTGTCGTTTTTTGTATATCAATCAAAAGCGCTAAAATTTTTGCTTGTACTGTTACATCAAGGGCTGTAGTGGGTTCATCTGCAATTAAAATTTCTGGGTTATTTGCAATCGCAATCGCAATAACAACACGTTGTCGTTGTCCTCCAGATAGTTCACTTGGATAAGCGCTAAGCCGCTTTTCAGGGGCGTCAATTTTAACTAAAGCTAATAATTCGATTGCTCGTTCAAGTGCTTTCTTTTTGGTAAGTTTTTGGTGAATCATTAATACTTCACTGATTTGTTTTCCAATGGTGTGTAACGGATTCAGCGCAGACATGGGCTCTTGAAAAACCATGCTAATTGATTTACCCCTGAGTACTCGAATCGTCTCAAAAGGGGTTGTTAATATTTCATCGTTTTTAAAAAAAATATGACTATTAGGATGAGAGACGCCAGGATAGGGTAGTAAGCGTAAAATAGAGCGGGCAATCATTGATTTACCTGAGCCACTTTCACCCACTAGCGCCAAAATTTCGCCTTTATAAAGATCAAAACTAACATTATTAACAACGTCTGTATGGCTATTATCTGCATGAAAGCGCACGGTCAGATTTTGAACAGATAGAAGAGGGCTTTGTTTCATACTATACCCAAAGTAATTGGAATCACGGGGAGGCGGCAAGGGAGGGAACCCCATGAGCATAGATAAACTATGTGATTGGGGCGAGTGAGAGCTGCCAACAATGCCGCGTTTTCAAGTACGAAGGGTATATTCATTAATGAGCCTTATCATTATTAATGTGCCTTGGATCAAATGCTTCACGAACAGCTTCGCCAATAAAAACTAATAAACTTAAAGTCATTGCAAGACAGCAAAATCCTGCCAGCCCTAACCAAGGTGCATGGAGATTGGCTTTTCCTTGAGAGAGTAGCTCGCCCAGTGAAGGTGAACCTGCTGGTAATCCAAAACCTAAGAAATCAAGGGAGGTTAAAGTCGTAATTGAACCGCTTAAAACAAAAGGAATATAAGTTAGTGTACTTACCATCGCATTAGGCAGCATATGACGTAACATAATCATTCTATTTGGCACGCCTAAAGCGCGTGCTGCACGTACATATTCAAAATTTCGTGCGCGCAAAAACTCAGCTCTTACAACAGAGGTTAACGTTCCCCAACCAAAAAGCAGGGTGATAAATAGCAACCAACTAAAGCTAGGGGTTACAAAACTGGCTAATATAATTAATATAAATAGTTCTGGTAAGCTACCCCAGATTTCCATAAAACGCTGAGACAATAAATCTGTCATGCCACCATAAAAACCCTGTATTGCACCAAAAAGAATGCCGACGATACTAGAGCCGAGTGTTAATAAAAGACCAAATAATACAGAAATTCTAAAACCATAGATTAATCTGCTTAATACATCTCTTCCTTGATCATCCGTACCTAGCCAGTTTTCAAACGTAGGTTCAGAAGGAGAAGGTTCGGCTAGTTCATAATTAATTGTATCGTAATGATAATGAATGATTGGCCAGACCATCCAGCCAGATTGATTGATTTTTTCTTTGATAAATACATCACGATAATCTGTTTCTGTATCAAAGTCGCCACCAAAAGTGGTTTCTGGATAATCAAATAAAATCGGGAAATATAGTGTATTTTGAAATTTAAGCAGGATTGGTTTGTCATTTGCAATAAATTCAGCGGGTAGTGAGCAAAAAAAGAGCAATAAGAAACACCACAGAGAGAAAAAGCCGCGTTTATTGGCCTTAAAAGTATTCCACTGACGGATTCTAATAGGGTTTTTCATTAATCACCTCGACTATTAAAATCAATGCGCGGATCAATAACAACATACAAAATGTCGCCAATCAGTTTGGTAAATAAGCCTATTAAGGTGAAGATATAAAGTGAGCCAAAGACAATAGGGTAATCTCTTCTAATAATTGCTTCAAAACCTAGAAGACCCAAGCCATTAAGTGAAAAAATAGTTTCGATAAGCAATGAGCTGGTAAAAAAAATGCTAATAAAAGCACTGGGAAAGCCTGCAATAATAATCAACATCGCATTTCTAAAGACATGACCATAAAGCACGCGACGCGTTTTTAAACCTTTTGCATAAGCTGTTAAAACATATTGTTTATTAATTTCATCAAGAAAAGAATTTTTGGTGAGCATGGTAAGCGTTGCAAATCCACCAATAACACTTGCTGTAACGGGTAACGTAATATGCCACAGATAATCTTTTGCTTTTCCAAAAAAAGATAAGTCATTAAAGTTATCCGAAGTAAGCCCAGACAAAGGAAACCAATCAAAATAACTGCCGCCTGCAAAAAGAAGGATAAGTAAAATCGCAAATAAAAAGGAGGGAATAGAGTAGGCAATAATAATGACAGCGCTTGACCAAATATCAAACGCAGAGCCATTTTTAATCGCTTTGTGAATGCCAAGTGGAATAGAAATAAAATAAATGAGCAACATTGCCCACAGCCCTAAGCTAATAGAAACCGGTAAGCGTTCAATGATTAAATCAACAACCTTTCTATCTAAAAAATAACTCTGGCCAAAATCAAATGAAAGATATTGCTTGAGCATCATCCAGAATCGTTCATGCGGGGGTTTATCAAAGCCATACATTGCTTTAATTCGTTCAATAATTTCAGGGGGGAGGCCGCGCGCGCCACGATACGTTGAAGGATTGCCCGGCGTTTGTATTACGGCAAGTTCTTTGGTTTGACTGCCGCCAATTTGCCCTGTTACTTCTGTATTTAGCCCTTTTAATTGGGCAATCATTTGTTCCACAGGGCCGCCAGGTGCAGCTTGGATAATCGCAAAATTAAGTAGTAATACCCCAAGTAATGTGGGGATCATAAATAAAAGTCTGCGTAAAATATAATCAAACATACTACTTTTTAATCCACCAAGCGTTTAAGTCAAGATCGTAGGGTGGGATTTTGGCCGGATGTTCTAAGTGCTGCCAGTAAGCAAGCCTATGATAGTTAATATGCCAGTTTGGTATAACATAATAATTCCACTGTAGTACACGATCTAAGGCGCGTGTTCTTATCACCAGTTCATCCTTGGTTTTTGCTGAAATAATTTGCTCAACTAAATAATCAATGGCGGCATTATTAATGCCCATTAAGTTATTAGAATCAGGAATATTCGCTGTTGCGCTTGTCCACATATCACGTTGTTCTACCCCAGGCGATAAAGATTGAGAAAAGGTTTGTACCAACATATCAAAATCAAATTTTCTGAGTCTTTCAATATATTGTGATGTATCAACAGAGCGTAAATTCAGTTTGATGCCAAGAAACTGAAGATTCTTTTTATAAGGCAAAATAACTCGTTCAAAAGCACTGTTTGATGTCAGTAAAAATTCAATTTCAACCGGTATGCCGTTAGGATTAAATAACTGGTTATTTTGTGTGGTGTAGCCATTTTTTTTGAGTAAGTCAAAAGCTAATTTAAGATTATTTCTTGCTTTACCAGAGCCATCTGTTTTAGGCGGTTGGTAGATAGAGGTCAGTGCTTCTTGTGGTATCTCGCCTGCTGCCTTTAGGATAACAAGCTCTTCTTCTGAAGGTAGTGCTGTTGCCGCTAGGGTTGTATTTTGAAAGTAGCTTGTTGTTCTTGTGTATTGACCGTAAAAAAGATTTTTATTTGACCAGTCAAAATCAAAAGCGAGTGCAAGTGCTTGTCTTAATATTCTATCTTGAAAAAGAGGGCGTCTTAAATTCATAGCAAAACCTTGCATGCCAGCAGGGATTTGATGGGGTATGCTTTCTATTTTTATTTTTTGTTTGTCAATTTGATTATATTGAGTTGCCCACATCTTTGAGTTATTTTCGATGCGGAAGTCATATTCACCGGCTTTGAATGCTTCAAGCGCGACAGTATCATCAAGATAATATTTATAAGTAATACGGCTAAGATTATACCTGCCTATATTTAAAGGAAGATTATGAGCCCAATAATCCTCTCTTTTCTCATAGGTCACATATTTCCCAGCTTCAAACTGTTTTATTGCATAAGGACCACTGCCTATCGGTAAAGATAAATCTGCTTTCTCAAATTGAGGATTATCGTAAACTTTTTTGGGGAAGACAGGCATCCCACCAATGACGAGGGGTAATTCACGATTATCTTTTACTTTAAAAGTGAATTTAACTTTTTTTGTCTCCAATGCCTCTACTTTTTCTACTTGAGAAAAGTAATATTGAAAGAAAGGCTTCCCTTTTTTGATTAAGGTATTAAATGAAAAAACCACATCTTCAGCTGTAACAGGTTCACTATTTGAAAAGCGTGCATTAGCTCTTAGGTGATAAATTACCCAAGATTTATCACTTGGCACTTCAATTTTTTCAGCCAAAAGCCCATAGGTAGAATAGGGGTCATCAGGTACGCTAATTGTCAGTGTATCGTAGATCATCCCAAGACCTTGGGCGCTCACGCCTTTAGAAACAAACTGATTGAAAGTATCAAAAGTGCCAATAAAATCAAACTTTACTTCTCCGCCTTTGGGCGCTTGCGCATTGACATAATCTAGCTGCTTAAAGTTCTCTTTATATTTAGGTTCACCAAAAATTGAAAAAGCATGTACTAAAATGGGAGGGGTGAGTGTTGTATTGGCTGTTACGGGTGTTTCAGTGTGATCCTCAGCATCTACCTCGAAAGAGAAGCAGAAAGTCAGGAAAATAAATGAGAAAAGGCCGGTGAGCGTAGATAAATAATGTTTTTTGAGGAAGTGATTGCAAGTTTTCATTGGGAGATTTTTTTTTGGCATGTAACGTCCTTTATACCACGCTTCTTCACTTTTTTTAAAGTAGGACTTACGCAAAACTGCCCAGCTTTGTTATCGCGCTTCGTCGTACGATTTGTACTGTCTTCATCGCGACGCCTTGCTGGAACAATTTTGCCTAAGTCCTATTAAACAAAGTGATGGGTTAGTTTGCGTTACATTCTAGCAGGAACAAATAATTAATTCACGAAGGTGGGGACGCTAGAATATGGTCACTATTTTTTTTCTAAATGGGTTTTTAATTATGGTTGCCGTATTAGTGCATTATGAGGCGCTCTATCGACTATCAAAATTAATGCCAAACTTAGTTATGCCCCATCGTTATAGAGTTTTAGCGGCTGTTTTTGGCACATTATGTGCGCATGTGATAGAAGTTTGGCTGTTTGGTTTTGGATATTATTTTGTTATAGAGTCATTATCGTTGGGTACATTAATGGGCAATTTTGATCGGTCACTAATGGATTGCATCTACTTTTCTTTTACAACTTATACTTCGCTTGGTTTTGGCGATATTCATCCTCAAGGTTCAATAAGATTTTTAGCAGGATTAGAAGCCCTAACAGGACTTGTCCTTATTAGTTGGACGGCCTCCTTTCTCTTCATTGAAATGCAGAAATTTTGGCCGAAAAAGTAGTGTGATCTATTTTTTTCATGTTAAGAAATCGCCCCATTTACTCTGAATAATGGAGAGAATGACGCTTGGTGCTGTTTCGGTTCGTAAAATTCTTTTCCCTAGTGAAACAATGCCAAACCCTTCTTGAATTGCCTCTTCAAGGTCTTTTTTACTAAAACCGCCTTCTGGGCCAATTAAAATTGAAATAGATTTAGGCGGCACCATTATTTTTTGATCTGAATGATGTTCCGTAGGGTGTAAAACCCACTTTAGGTCGCTTGTCTCATGTTTTACCCAGTCTTTTAAAGATTGGAGCTGATACAGCTTAGGTATATGGTTTCTTTCGCTTTGTTCACAGGAAGAAATGATCACTTTTTGCAAGTGAAGATGTTTTTTTTCTTCGCGTTCTCCTTCTCTTTTAACGCTACAGTATTCACTAATTAGGGGAAAAATAGCGCTAACACCTAACTCAACTGCTTTTTGAATCGCATAATCCATTTTTTCTCCTTTTGAAATGCAGAGCCCTAGCCTTGTTTCAATAGGTGATTCATTATTGCGCAAAATTTGTATCGTAAAGCGCGCTGTCATTTTCTTTTTATGGCTAGAACTGATTTCGCCATGATATTCATAACCATCGCCATTAAAGACGATTATTTTTTGCGCAATCGTCATGCGAAGCACAGTGCTCAAATAGTGTGCAGTTCTTTCATTTAATTCAATATCACAATGTAAAGAAATCAATTGATCGCTATAAATTCTGGGAATTCTCATAATGATTTTATGCTCGTTAAAAAAATTTATTTTAAAGCAGGCAAATTTTGTAGGCATTGATCAACAACTTTAAACAGATGAACTAACTCATTATCATTTATGACATAAGGCGGCATTAAATAAATAACATCGCCTAAGGGGCGTAGTAACACACCCTGTTGCAGGGCATATTTATAAACTTTAAGGCCTGTGCGATCTTGCCAAGGAAAAGCGATTTTATTTTTAGGATCTTGCATGAGCTCTATGGCAAGAATCATCCCTTGTTGACGCACATCTGCTACGTGGGGATAATTTTTCCATGGTTGAGATAAGTGTTTCATTTTTTCAATCGTGATTTCATTTTTTTGAATAGTCTGTTCTTTTTCAAATAACTCTAAAGTCGCTATTGCAGCAGAGCAGGCAAGGGGATTACCCGTGTAACTATGTGAGTGTAAAAAAGCACATTGTTTAGCATAATCATCATAAAAAGCGTTGTAAATTTCATCATGCGTCATTACGACAGAAAGAGGTAAAAAGCCGCCGGTTAAGCCTTTGGATAAGCATAAAAAGTCAGGTGTAACTGAGGCTTGTTCGCAGGCAAATAAAGAACCTGTTCGACCAAAGCCTACGGCAATTTCATCTGCAATAAGATGAATATTAAGCTGTGTACATAATGTGCGCAATAAGCTCAGGTAGCTTGCATCATACATGCGCATGCCCCCTGCGCATTGCACTAAAGGCTCAATAATGACCGCTGAAATTTCTGCATGATTCATTTCAAGTATTTTTTTTATCTGTAAAAACTGTATTTCAGCCCATTCTTTTTTACTCATTTCTGGCTCGCGCAAGAAAGCATCAGGGGAGGGGGCCGTTATTACCTTCATTAAAAGTGGCTTATAAGTTTCCCTATAAAGCCCTACATCTCCCACAGCTAGCGCACCTAATGTTTCGCCGTGGTAGCTATTAGCTAAACAAACAAACTGATTTTTCTTATTCTTGCCTTTGTTTTTCCAATAATGAAAACTCATTTTTAGTGCTACTTCAACAGCGCTTGAGCCATTATCCGCATAAAAACATTTGTTTAATCCTGGCGGTGTTATCTCGATGAGTTTTTCAGATAACTCAATAACGGGTTGATGAGTAAAGCCTGCAAGTAACACATGATCTAACTGATCTAGCTGTGCTTTAATTTTATTTTTTATATGCGGATGGTTATGGCCAAAAAGGTTAACCCACCATGAGCTGATGGCGTCAAGATAACGATTACCGTCAAAATCATACAACCAGATCCCTTCGCCTTTTTGAATAGGAATAAGAGGAAGCTGATTTTCATGATCTTTCATTTGTGTGCAAGGATGCCAAACTTTTTGAAGATCCCGCTCAATCCAGCTTTGGTTTGATTGTTTTTTCACCGTCAAAATAATTTTAGGTTTTTAATAATCTGAGCGCTTGGCTCAGCTTGATTTAAAGTATAAAAATGTAAGCCTGGCACTTTTAAAGCAATCAGTTTCTCGCAAAGATTTGTGACAATTTCTTCACCTAGCTGCTGCATGCTCACAGCATCTAATTGTTTGTTAGCAAAACGCTGAACCATCCAGCGCGGCACTTCAGCGCCACATCTTCCAGAAAAACGAACAATACTATCAAAGTTTATTATGGGCATGATGCCAGGATAAATAGGAATATGAATTCCTTTCTTTTCGCAGCGATTTAAAAAGTCTTCATACGCTTCAATATTATAAAAATATTGCGTAATTGCACTGTTTGCACCTGCATCAACTTTAATTTTAAAGTTTTCAAGATCTGCCTGTGCGTGATTTGCCTGCGGATGTGTTTCAGGATAGCAAGCAACATCTAGATGAAAATATTCACCTGTTAATTCACGAATAAGATGCACAAGATCACTTGCATATTTGAGATGACTACCAGATGTTAAGCCCATACCAGAAGGTAAGTCGCCACGTAGTGCAACAATACGACGAATCCCTTCTTTTTGATAAGAATGAATAAGTGTCTTTATAACGGCGAGATCATCGCCGATACATGATAAATGCGGCGCAGTTGGCACTTTGGTACTTTGTTGAGTGCGTAAAACAAGCGCCAAGGTACGATCGCGTGTTGAGCCGCCTGCACCATAAGTAACCGAGAAAAAAGCTGGTTTTAGCTTCGTTAATATAGTTTGTGCTTTTTCGAGTTTTTCACTCCCCTCATTTGTTTTTGGGGGGAAAAACTCGAAGCTTAAGCGCAATGGTGCAGATATCTGTTGAAAAGATTGCTTAGTATTTGTAGTCATTCGATTTGAAAGGCCCACTTACATTAACATTAATATACTTTGCCTGGGTTTCGGTAAGCTGCGTAATCACGCCGTTAAAACCTTGTACCATGTAACGTGCTACTTCTTCATCTAAATATTTAGGCAGAATTTCTATTGTTAGGTTTTCAGCTTTTTGTGCAGATGTTAAGTCGCCAAAACGTTGTTTATATAAATGGATTTGTGCAAGCACCTGATTTGCAAAAGAACCATCCATAATACGAGAAGGGTGCCCCGTTGCATTTCCTAAATTCACTAAGCGACCTTCCGATAGCACAATTAAAAAGTCATGTGCATCAGTGCTTCTATGTACTTTATGAACTTGTGGTTTAATCTCTTCCCATTCCCATGTTTTTCGCATGAAAGCGATATCAATCTCATGATCAAAGTGGCCAATATTACATACGACCGCGCCATTTTTGAGGAGCTTTAAAATATTTTTTTCGCAAACATCAATATTACCAGTTGTTGTTACCGCAATATCTGTGGTTCTAAGAAGATCAGTATTCATATCTTCTATTTTGCCAGTATTTATACCGTTTTTATAAGCAGAGACTACCTCGTAACCATCCATGCACGCTTGCATGGCGCAGATAGGATCAATCTCTGAAACTTTTACGATCATGCCTTCTTGTCTTAAGCTTTGAGCTGAACCTTTACCAACATCACCATAACCAAAAACAAGGGCTTTCTTGCCTGAAAGCAGGTGATCAGTTGCGCGCTTAATTCCATCATTTAAGCTGTGTCTGCAACCATAACGATTATCATTTTTTGCTTTGGTAACGGCATCGTTTACATTAATCGCAGGAATTTTAAGTTTCCCTTGTGTCATAAGCTCACGAAGGCGAATTACACCTGTTGTCGTTTCTTCGCTTACACCATGAATACGATCGAGCATAGTAGGGAATTTTTCATGAATCATGGAAGTTAAATCACCGCCATCATCCAGAAGAAGATTGGCATCCCAAGGCTTGCCGTCTTTAAGAATAGTTTGTTCTATGCACCAATCTGCTTCTTCACCTGTTTGACCTTTCCAAGCATAAACCGCAATACCTTTTTCAGCGATTGCAGCCGCAGCATGATCTTGCGTTGAGAAAATATTGCATGATGACCATCGTACTTCTGCACCTAGCTCAACGAGTGTTTCAATTAAGACAGCCGTTTGAATCGTCATATGAATACAACCAATTATTTTTGCGCCTTTAAGCGGTTGTGCTGCTTTATATTGTTTTCTAAGCGTCATTAAGGCAGGCATTTCTGTTTCTGCAATGATAATTTCTTTTCTGCCCCAGTCTGCCAAAGAAAGATTTGCAACTTTAAAATCATTTGTGTGCGACATGTCATATTCCTTAAATGTTATAACGGCTTATTAAATATTTGCGGCCGCTTTTTTGAGCGCTTCCGCTTTATCTGTTTTTTCCCAAGTAAAAGTGGCTTCTTCGCGGCCAAAATGACCATAGGCGGCAGTCGCTTGATAAATCGGACGTTTCAAATCAAGCATAGCAATTAAACCTTTCGGTCTTAGATCAAAATACTCACGCACGAGTAGCGTAATCTTGCTGTCTTGAATCTTACCTGTGCCAAAAGTATTCACACTAATCGATGTCGGCTCTGCAACACCAATTGCATAAGACACTTGAATTTCACAACGATCCGCTAAGCCTGCTGCCACAATGTTTTTAGCCACATAACGTGCAGCATACGCAGCGGAACGATCTACTTTGGAAGGATCTTTCCCTGAGAAAGCACCACCGCCGTGTCGCGCCATACCGCCGTAACTATCTACGATAATTTTTCTGCCTGTTAATCCGCAGTCACCCATTGGGCCGCCAATAATAAATTGTCCCGTAGGATTAATAAAAAACTGCGTATTAGAGGTTAGCCACTCAGCAGGTAAAACGGGTTTAATAATTTCTTCTCTGACGGCTTCTTGTAGCTGTTTTTGTGTGATGTCCGACGTATGTTGAGTCGAAAGAACAACAGCAGTTACCTCAACAGGCTTGCCATTTTCATAGCGCATGCTCACTTGGCTTTTAGCATCGGGCCTTAAAAAGGGCAGGCGGCCATTTTTTCTAAGCTCAGCTTGTTTTTTAACAAGGCGGTGTGAGTAAGTAATGGGGGCAGGCATAAGTACATCTGTTTCATTACTTGCGTAACCAAACATGAGACCTTGATCACCAGCACCTTGTTCCCGATCATCATGCTCATCTACACCCATTGCGATATCAGCAGATTGTTTGCCGAGTGCGGTAATAATTGCGCATGAATTACCATCAAATCCCATTTCAGAACTGGTGTAACCAATGTCGTTAATTACCTTTCGGCAGATTTGATCAATATCAACCCATGCTGAAGTGGTCACTTCACCTGCAACCACCACCATGCCTGTTTTAACTAATGTTTCGCAAGCGACTCTCGCGTTTTTATCCTGAATTAAGATAGCATCCAAAATAGCATCTGATAATTGATCTGCAACTTTGTCTGGATGACCTTCAGAAACTGATTCAGATGTAAATAAACTATATTCGCTCATGGATTAATGCCTCTTTGTAATCAAGTCTGAATAGATGCGTAGTAAACTCTATATTGAGTAAGCGCTATTTGTACTTATGTTGTGTACGTAAAATTGTTGTGTACCTAAAATAGCTCATCACAAAATGGCACGAAGTATAGCTGAATAGTTTTGTGTCAGAAACAAGATGTAGTGAATTTTTTTCACTATGATCAAGAGATTAATTTATACCCTTCGCCATTGAAAACACGGCATTGTTGGCTGCACTCACTCACCCCAATCACATAGTGTGTCTATGCTCATGGGGTTCACGCTCTTGCCGCCTCACCGTGATTCCAATGGCTTTGCGTAAGCCCTATGATTTAAGGTTTTACGTCTGTAATTACGCCTGTAGTTTTTTTCTCTCATTAATTGCCTCATTAATAAATGTTTGACAATGCATGATTTCAGCATTGAAACTATCAAGCGGTTCTTTCGTTTTTATTTTTTCTTCAATCGTTTTTGCGCTGTGCTCAACACGTATGGCACCCACTGTCGCAGCAATGCCTTTTAAGGTGTGCGCGTAACGTTGTGCTTCTTCTCGTTGATTATTGTTTAGTAGCGTTGTGAGTGCGCTTTGAATTTGTGCGTAATCGTGAATAAATTGATCTAATATCTTAAAATACAGTGCTTTTTTATTGCCAATACGCTTAAGTGCGCTATCTATATCTAATATCATTTCTTTATTATCAGGCTTTTTTTCCAGGTTGGTTGTTGATTCAGTTAATACATTTTCAGTCATTTCTTGATTAAGCCACTGCGCTATTTTTTTATTTAAAGTATCAAAATGTATCGGTTTACTAATATAGGCATTCATGCCTGCTGCAAAACATTTTTCTTGATCTTCTTGCATTATATTTGCGGTCATCGCGAGAATTGGCAGAGTAAGCTGTAATTCACCACGTATTTTACGTGTTGCAGTGACGCCATCCATGACAGGCATTTGCATATCCATGAGTACAATATTAAAGGTATGAGTTTTTAATTTTTCAACTGCTTCAAAGCCATTATTTGCAATAGTGACAATAAATCCTATTTCTTCAAGAAGCGTTTGCGCTAAAATCTGGTTGTTTTCATTATCTTCAACGAGCAAACATTTAAAAACATTTTGCAAAAATGTTTTTTGATTTTTATTTTCTTCTTCTTCTTCTTCTTCTTCTTCTTCTTCTTCTGCTTTTTTTGTGGGTGAGATTAATGTCCCATCTTCTGCTCTCGTTTTCATCATGGCTTTAAGTATGTCGGTGTCTAGATAAGGTGGGCGCAAGAGATGAAGTATGTCTGCATGAGCATGATTAGCTAATATTTTTTTAATATTTTTTTCATCATTATTTGTGATTAGGATGATAGGGGTATGGCTAGGAAGAGAAGAATCAAAATAGAGTGTGTCACTTATGATGACTGCATAAAAATCATCTTTTAAGTAATCATAAGTGCCTTTTTTAAAAGCGTAGAGTGCATAAATGCCTCTACTTTTTAAAGCATTTATTACAATGTCAGATTCTTTTTTGTTATCTAGAGCGACCAATATTTTTTTATTGTATCTCATAGCATTGGCATAATTTGCCTCTGGTTTTTGAGTCGCATCAGGCTCTAAATTTAAAAAAACAGTGAAACTTGTGCCTTTATTGACTTCACTTGCAAGCTCAATTCTACCGTGCATAAATTCAACGAGTTGTTTAGAAATGGTTAAGCCAAGACCTGTGCCACCAAACTGTCTTGTTGTAGAAGAATCAGCTTGTGAAAAAGGTTTAAATAGTTTTTCTTGTTGCTCTTTACTAATGCCAATACCCGTATCAGACAACACTATTTTTATTTCGTTCTTTATTGTGCCTTCAAACACTTCCAGTAAAATATGGCCGTTTTTTGTAAATTTCAGCGCATTACCAATAAGGTTCATAATGATTTGTCTAAAACGTAATGCATCGCCAATACGCCCATCTATTAAGCCTGCTTGGCAGGCAATAAAAAATCGTAAGCCTTTTTCTGTTGCTGTTTCATAATATAAGGAGGCAACTTTTTTTACTTCTTCTCGTACGGAAAAAGGGAGATGTTCAAGCTGCATTTTTCCGGCATCTATTTTTGAAAAATCAAGAATATCATTGATAATACTTAAAAGATGTTCAGAGGCGCCTTCAATTCTTTTTAATTTATCCAATTGCGCTTCATTTATTTTGCTTTTTTTAAGCAATTTAGCAAAACCAATAATTGCATTCATGGGTGTTCTAATTTCATGGCTAATAGAGGCCAAAAATTGTCCCTTTGAGACGAGTGATTCATCCGCTTTTTCTTTTGCTATTTTTAATTCTATAGTTTGTTTTTCAAGATTAAGGCCTGCATTTTCAAGCTCTAGCACTCTAGCTTGCAGTGAGTGTTGATAATCCAGCAATTTTTTTTGTGTTAGTTTGAAAATATTTTTAGTTTTTTTACCAATGATGATTGAATAGATTAAAATAAGTGCCAATAAGAAAAAGATGATTAACTCAGATTTTTTTGCTTTTAATAGCAAGCTATTTTCATGTAATAATAAAGCGTCTTCTATATTGCGCGCTGCTATCAATATTTGGTTGATATCTTTATCTAAACTTATATAAATTTGATCCATATTAGCCATGTGAACGGTTGCTAATTCTTTATCATTATTTTGATAGGCCTCTAACGTAAGGTGAGTCGTGAAGATCATCTCATCAGATTTTTTACTGATTAATTTTAATAATGACTGGCTTTTTTCAAGCAATATTGGAATGATGCTTATATCTGCCTGATGATTTATTTTAATCAAAAAAGCATAGGTATCCGTAAAATTGTGCTTGAACTTTTTTTCTGCTGTTTTCAGCCTTTCTTGTTCTAGGGCGACATTTCCTGATTTGAAAATATCATTGCCAGGTTGATTGATAAGCCCGCTATTTTCTTTAAGTTCTATGAGATGCGAAAATAACGAAGAGAACTCTTTGCGTTCATTCATTAAAGCTTCATTTTGGCTGACAAAAGAGTGAATAACTGAAAAAGCAAATACAATCACTAAAAAACTAATAAGACCTATGGCGTAGTATAGGTAATGCCATTTTGATCCCGGATTATTTTTAGTAAACTCTGCGTACTTCATAAATATTTTTTATCGGCGTTATTCGCGCATATTTTTTCTTATCAATTTTTAGCATAGCATCGATAATCATTCAGCTTTTTACTTCTGCTGCTATTTTTTTAATGCTTGACGTAATCTTGGGCGTGGTTAAAAATGTCCTCGGTTTTTTGGCTCATAGTTAGGGTCAATCTTTAAGAAAGGTAAAATGTGAATAAGTGAGGAGAGGGTGTAATGAGTCTTAAGTTTTTATCTGATGCATGGTTTGAGAAAGTAAGCGCAGTGAAAGCTGAAGTGGGTGATTTTGAAGTGCCGAGTGAGTTACAAGGTCTTGCTATCAATGTTTGTGCTAAAGATTCTGATGGCGATAAATTGTTCTGTTTAAATAATGGAATGATTGAAAAAGGACATCAAGCATCGGCACCCGTTACCATGACACTTCCTGCTGATTTAGCGTTCAAAATTTTTGTTGAAAGTGATGCTTCTGCTGGTATGCAAGGTTTTATGATGGGTCTTGTTCAAATTGATGGTGATCCTTCACGCGTTATGGCGCTTCAGATGGTTCAACCAACAGAGGCGATGAAACAAATGCAGAAGAAAATAATTGACGCAACTTCTCTATAGTTAGTTGTTAGGTTTATAGTTAGTCGTTAAGCGCTGCTTTGTTTTTTAAAAAATAAGCCGGGAATTTTCATTCCCGGCGTTGCGAAAGGTATTTGTAGTTATTGTTATTTGACTATTTTTTTTGTTATTCAAGTAATCCATTACTCTTTATTTTTTGATTTTTTTGTCATCCTTCTACATCTCACAGAGACAATTTTTCATTAAACAATGTTTCTGTTCTGATGTAGCGCCCACCGCCTTTAACTTCATTCGCCCTAAGTTCGGTGGGTTTATAATCAGTATAGTCATCTGAACTTTCTTGCAACGATTGATTATTTATAGCTCTGGTGCTTTTTTCATCTTTTCCGGAATATAATTCTTTATAGGCATCAATGCTCATCCAGCTTTGTGTGACAGAATCAAAATAGCCTTTTAGACCTTTTACTGCTTGATTTGCAGGCATAATTTTAGTGTGATGCGTTTTTATTTCTACCGATATCAGCTGCTTTCCAAAGATAAACATAGGGCTATGATTATCTTTTTTTATTTTGAAATAATTATGTGTCCAATAAAAATAAGCGAGGCTTAATAAAATCAGAGGCATTAAAAATACAATTAAGGGTTTATTTTGTATGATGCTCATAGGCTTATATTCTCTAATTTGTGTAAGTCCTAATAGTCTAGTCAGACTATTAGGACTTACACAAAACTGCCCAACTTTGTCGTTGTTTTAGATGCTTTTTGGCATAAGTTAAAATTAGAACCATTATGGTGAGTAAAAAATGATGAAAGATAATGTGGAGTGGGAGTTGGATGCTTGCGGTCTTTTTTGTCCTGAGCCCGTCATGATGTTACACAGTCAGGTAAAAAAGATGAAAGAAGGCGAGCTATTACTTATTACCGCTACGGATCCCTCAACCCAAAGAGATATTCCAAAATTTTGTTCGTTTCTTGGCCATGAGCTGATTTCAGAAGAAGAGGATGGAGAGAGATATTCTTACTTGATTAGAAAAAAAGTAAGTGGTTTTGCGGAATAATTCTATTTTTCTTGTTGATCCCCCTAACAACTTACTCATCCTCAGAATAAGTTGTTAGAAGAGTGCAGGCGAGCAAGGATCAAGAGAAGAGCGGTTCTTGCATCATTTATTCACTGATGCTAATTTCCACTCATCAAGAGTGAAATAGCAGCTAAAGCTTCTGGATCGCGCTCTTTAATTTTATTCGCAATGCGGTGTTGAAAGAAATATCGAAAATGCGGATGCTTTTGAGCAGAATATAAACAATCATCGCCTGGTAGTACGGGTGTTGAATGCATTAAGCTCTGATCCGTTAACATGCCATGAATGATCCCGTCACCTGTTAGGCGCCAGCTATTTACCTCTGAGAGCATAAATGACTTGTGGTGCTTATTGGCTAGTACAGCGTGGGTGCCAATGCAATCGGGTATTTCTTGAATAACGACTTCTGAGGATTTTTCATCCTGTCCAAAGTACTCACTTGCCGCTTTTAGTTCTAGCAGTTTATGTTGGGGTGGGTTGAAAAAAATATCATCTGTTCCGGGGTCACGATATCCTTCCCAGTGTCCGTTCAATGGATCATCCAGAATAAAGCAAGGAATAATGCCATTAAGCCAAGGAACCATACCTGTTACTTCACCATTTTCAAACAAGGCCCAGCATACAATCTTTAAGCTATAAATTCGGCTGGTGTTATCATTGCCATAAAGCATCTCTAAGCCATCTAACTCTGGTGAAATGCGGATAATACGATTGATTTTACTGTTTATGGGCATACCTGAGAATATGTCAAAGACATTATTTGCCGCGCAGGCGCTACAATCGTCATCGGTTTGCATAAATTCCCCCCTTATTTGATCAGGTATGAAAGGAAGCAAGTTTAAGGAAACAACTTTGCTTCCTTTCCCAGCCTGAGTATAGAGGATTATTTATCATTTTCCGAGCGCTAAGAATCAGGTTGGATGATTTAAGTAGTTGTCAAAGTTTTGCATGCAAAAACGAAGTTTTCTAAGAAGAAGAATGGCTGTTGTTGTTAAGCCTATAATTAAGCCAATCCAAAAACCCTGCGCTCCCATGGGGGAAGAGATTCCAATTTCACCTAAAAAATACCCAATAGGTAAGCCAACTAACCAATGTCCCGTTAAGGTCATTAACATGGGTGATTTGGTTTCTTGAAACCCACGTAGCGCGCCGTTTGCCGCAATTTGTAAACCGTCAGAAAATTGAAAAATAGCAGCAAGGGTTAATAGTTCGGTGCTTAATTTAATTACTTGTTCTGCATCGGTATAAATTGCGGCGATATGAAAGCGTAAAAAATAAATTGAAAATGCCATGAAAAAAGCAATTATTACATTAATGCTCAGTCCTGCAAGGCAGGCAACTTTCGTTTTGGTTTTGCATCTTTCCCCCATTGCTTTACTAACGCGAACCGTTAGCGCCATGGAAATACTTAGAGGAATCATAAAAATAAGGGATGAAAAATTAAGCGCAACTTGATGGCCTGCAATGACATTCACACCTTGTTTGCCTAAAAATAAGGCAATAACGCAAAAGATACTGGCTTCTAAAAAAATAGTAAGACCAATAGGTAGACCAATAGACAGTAGTTCTTTAATTGATTGGGCATGTGGTAAATATTGCCTCGAAAAAAGTTGTGCGTGATGTGATAGGGGTGATTTATGGATAAGGCTCATCATCATAAAACACATAAGCCAAGCGAGAATAGAAGTTGTGTATCCACAGCCTGCCCCACCTAATGCAGGGAATCCAAATAAGCCATACATGAGAATGTAATTAATAGGAATATTGCCAATCAGGCTAATGATGCTAATAAACATGATGGGTTTGCTATTATTTAATCCTTCAGAAAAAGCATTTAATGCAGTTAGAAAAGATACTGCTGGTATCCCAAAAGCAATTGCGTGCAGATAGCGTGTTGTAATGGGAATGAGTTCCGGTTTTATTGACATATAACCTAAAAGGCAAGGAGAAAAATAGGTAATGATTGCGCCAACTAGGCCAATCATGCCGCTTAAATACAGCGTTTGATGCGTTATGAAAGGCAGCTTTTCTAAATGATTTTCACCATGATAGCGTGCAATAATAGGTGTGGCGCCCATGAGAATGCCAACAATGCAAAGATAAATAGGAAGCCAAATGCTAGAGCCCAAGGCAACACTGGCTAAGTCAATAGCGCTAATTTGACCAGACATAAAAGCATCTACAAAGCAATTTGCTGTTTGCACTAACTGGCTAACAGCAATAGGGGCTGCGAGCTGTAGTAGTTTTTTCAGTTCTTGAATAAATAAAAAAGTTTGTTTAAATAAAATCAATGTATCCATCTCTAGGCCAGAATTTAAGCTGGCATTTTTATTTGTTCTTAATAATAAAATAAAGTAAAAAAAGCAGAATGATTTTGGTTCTCAATACCCTATCTGTCAATGACGGTTTTGTTTTAGGTTACGTAAGATGCGTGATTTTTTACGGTGTGATGGGTTGTGTTACGTAACGATCAAAGCATCTTATGCAAAAAGCGAGCTTGCTAAGAAGAAGAGTAGCTGTTGTTGTTAAACCTATAATTAAACCTATCCAAAAACCGTGTGCGCCTAAGGGCGTGTAAATACCAATTTCGCCGAGATAATAACCAATTGGTAAGCCCACAAACCAGTAGCCAGCTAGCGTAATAAACATAGGTGATTTTGTTTCTTTAAAGCCTCGTAATGCACCATTAGAAGCAACTTGTAATCCGTCAGAAAGTTGAAAAATAGCAGAAAAAATTAATAATTGCGCACTTAATTGAATAACGGCTTGTGTGTCAGTGTAAATCGCTGCGATTTTAAACCGGAAAAAATAAATACATGTAGCCATAATTAACGCAATGATAATGTTGCTGTATAGTCCCGCAAGGCAAATAATTTTTGTTTTAAGTTTATTTTTTTCGCCCATTGCATGGCTTACGCGAATGGTTAAAGCCATCGCAATACTAAGGGGAATCATAAAAATAAGGGATGAAAAGTTAAGCGCAATTTGGTGTCCTGCGACAATAATCGCCCCTTTTTTACCTAGAAATAAGGCTATCACTGAAAAAATACTGGTTTCAAAGAAAATAGCTAAACCAATCGGTATGCCTATAGCAAGCAGTGTTTTAAATGATTGAATATGCGGCAAGGTCCATTTTGAGAATAATTGTGCATGATGAGATAAATGCGAGTAATGAATAAAACTTAGCATAAAAAAGCACATAAGCCACATCACAAGAGAGGTCGCATAACCACATCCTGCACTACCCAGTTCAGGTAAACCAAATAAACCATACATAAAAATATAGTTTGCAAAAATATTACAAATTAGACCCAATATACTTATAAACATTGCAGGTTTGCTATGACCTAATCCTTCACAAAAAGATCTTAGTACGGTAAAAAAAGAGATGGCAGGTATCCCAAAAGCAATAGCATGAAGATAGTGGGTGGTAATGGGGATTAATTCTGGTTTAATGGCCATAAGGCTTAGGATCAAGGGTGAGAAATAAGTAGCAATAGCCCCAATCAATCCAATTAGGCCGCTTAAATATAATGCCTGCTGCGTAATAAAAGGAAGTTGACTGAAATTATTTTCACCGTTGTAGCGCGCAATAATAGGTGTTGCACCAATCAGAATACCGACGATTAAAAGATAAATAGGTAACCAAATGCCTGAGCCTAGCGCAATGCTCGCTAAATCAACTGAGCCAATCTGGCCAGACATAAAAGTATCAACAAAACCATTAGCTGTTTGTGCAAATTGAGTCACCATGATTGGTGCGGCTAGTTTCAGTAATTTCTTGAGCTCTTGAAAAAATAAAGAGGGTTGGATAAATAAATTCAATTTGACCTTACGTACCAGTAATTACGCCATACTTTTAAGACCCTGTTTGGGTACCAGGTTTCACCAAGGCTACCATTGTAGCGCGCTAAAGCCCGCGCTTTATTTCCTTTTTCCATTTTGATATAGGTTTTAAGAATGGCGCAACCATAACGAATATTCGTTGCTATATCTAGCAAATTATCTGATTTGCCACCCAGCTCTTTTTTCCAGAAAGGCATGACCTGCATTAATCCCATTGCGCCGACCGTAGAAATAGCATATTTATCAAAAGAACTCTCAACATGAATAATAGATAGAACCATTTGTGGATCAATGCCATAACGTATTGATTCTCTATGTACCGTTCTTAAAATAAAAAGGAGTTCTTTTTTGTCTGGTACAAACTTTTTGAGTCTGCCTGCCATATCAACCATCCATACTTCTGCATCCCACCGATCCTCAAAACTATCAGCTTCCACAATTGTTTCACGTAACATATGACGAAACTCTTCGTCAGGTAGTAGCATTGAAAAAGCATGTAGTTTAAGGGGGGCAAAGAAGGCGATTAATAAAAGCCATAAAGCAGCATTTTTCTTAATGTTATCGGACGATATTATATTTTTGATACGAAATAAAAGCTGAGTCAACATGACACCTCTCTTCTCTTCTGTGTTACCTAAAGATAAGGATATGGCGTGTTAATGTTTGTGTATTAGCTATTAGTATTGCTAATGGAAATATACAAACACCAAAAATCACATCATTTCGAGGAGTCTACCGAGAAAGCGCTTATTATTGGGTACAAAAAATTAGTGAATTTGTAACTAAGCTATCGTTTTCAGTTGCTCCTTTAAAAAGTTTATCAAAGAACTGGAAGAAATGTTTTCTTTGCCGCCTTTTTTTCTTGAAGTATATTCTATCATGTTGTTTTTTAAGTTTTTTTCGCCCACAACAATTCTATGCGGAATACCAATTAATTCACTGTCTGCCAGCAAAACGCCTAGTCTTTCGTCTCGATCATCCAGTAACACACTAATGCCTAACTGCATACATTCTGCATAAATTTCGTCACAAGTTTGCTTCACTTCAGCGCAGCCTTGATATTGAACAGGAATGATAACTAATAAAAAGGGGGCGATAGAATCAGGCCATATAATCCCTTTTTCGTCGTTGTTTTGCTCAATTGCTGCGGCAACAACACGGGTAACGCCAATGCCATAGCATCCCATCGTCATAATGGTTTTTTGGCCTTTATCGTTTAGCACGGTTGCTTGTAAGGCTTCGCTGTACTTGCGGCCTAGTTGAAAGATATGACCAACTTCAATCCCGCGCGTAATGCTCAGTGTGCCTTGTCCATCTGGTGAGGGGTCTCCTGCAACGACGCGGCGAATATCTCGTTCATGCGTAAATGAGCAGTCTCTATCCCAGTTGGCACCTATAAAATGCTTGTCTTTGATGTTTGCGCCGCAGACAAAATCACTTAAATAAGCTGCGCTATGATCACAAATGATAGGAATATCAAGTTTGTGAGGGCCAATAAAACCTAAAGGAATGCTTAAGTGCTGAAGAACTTCTTCTTCAGAAGCCAAAGTGACGGGGGATTGGATAAGATCAATCTTTTCTACTTTAATCTCATTTAACGTATGGTCGCCTCTGAGCACCAGTGCAACAAGCTTTTTTGGCCCTGCTTTTTCGGTGCCTTTAACAATGAGCGTTTTAATCGTGTTTTCAGGCGCTATTTTAAGGTGTTGGCACACTTCCTCAATACTCTTGGTGTTAGGGGTTTCTATAAGTTTAAATGCTTCCTTAGGCGCGCTTTTGGGCGCATCAGGTAATAAGTATGTAGCAAGCTCAACATTGGCGGCATACTGGCTCGTATCGCTCAGAGCGATGGCATCTTCTCCGGAGTCTGCGAGTACATGAAATTCATGGGAGTGATTGCCGCCTATTGAGCCTGTGTCTGCAAAAACCGCTCGAAAAGTAAGGTTCATTCGCGTAAAAATGCGTGTATAGGCCTCATACATCGTGTCATAGGTTTGTTGTAGGCTTAAGTCGTCAATATGAAAGGAATAAGCATCTTTCATCGTAAACTCACGTGCGCGCATTACGCCAAAACGTGGTCGAATTTCATCGCGAAATTTTGTTTGAATTTGATAAAAATTAATGGGTAATTGTTTATAGCTACGAATTTGCTGGCGAACAAGATCTGTTACTACTTCTTCATGGGTGGGGCCAAGGCAGTAAGGCCGTTGATGGCGATCTTCGAATCTTAGTAGTTCAGGTCCATATTTTTCAATCCGGCCTGATTCAACCCATAGATCAACTGGCTGAACAACTGGCATTAATATTTCGAGCGCGCCTGCACGGTTCATTTCTTCACGAATAATCGTTTCTACTTTTTGTAAGACGCGCAGGCCCATAGGTAGCCAGCTGTATAAACCCGTGGCAAGTTTTCTGATAAGACCTGCTCGAATCATTAGGCGGTGGCTGATTGTTTCTGCATCGCTCGGATTATCGCGAAGTGTGGCAATAAAGTACTGGCTGGTGCGCATATAAACATCTCAAGTAAAAATAACGTTTTTTTATTACATAAAAAACTTCTTGCTGCTCAAAACGATGTGGAGCAGCAAGAAGTCATGAAGGCGGGAGGATAAAAGAAAATAGAAGCTGCTTATAGATTAAGCGACCATATCTTTTAGTTTTTTAAGAGGGCGAATTTTTACAACACTGCGTGCAGGTTTAGCTTTAAATACTTGCTCTTGTCCTGTGAAAGGGTTGACGCCTTTTCTCGCTTTCGTTGCTTTTTTATGAACCACTTGCACTTTAAGTAAGCCAGGAAGTGTAAATTGGCTGACGCCTTTTTTAGGATTGATATGACGCTCAATAAGGCCGCTTAGCTCATCGAGTACAGACTGAACTTGTTTTTTTGATAGCTCCACTGTTCCCGCAATTTCAGCAAGCATTTGAGTTTTTGTCATCGGTGCAGTAAGCGTCTCATTTTTTTTCTTGGCGGGCGCTGCTACTTTTGCGGTTTCTTTTTTAGCTGCCGCTGGCGCTTTTACAGCTGGTTTTTTTACTGCGGGTTGACTCGAAGCTTTAGCTCCTTTTTTCGCTGACATATCTTTGTGTACCTTTTTATAGATGGTTGATAAAGAAAATGCGCAAAATACTTCTGCGCATTCATTTTTACTGAGGAAACAAACGCAAACAAAAACTGCATGCTTTACGCTTTATACAGTGGATTCTAGCTGTTATTTATTATTATAAAAGCCTTTTTTTTATTTTTTATCATAAATAATGCTTAAAATAAGCCTTTTTTATGATTTATGGCATGATGATTCTTTTTTTAAGCTTAAATGTGTGGTTTTTTAGCCTTTATTATATGAGTCGCGTAACGTTATTGTTCTCTTCTTCGTTGACAGGTTAGTGAGGGAAATGAGTGTATCAACCTACCAAATCTGGCATTTTATGTTAGAATTCACCACTCAAAATAGTCGCTCTTAAATCAAGAAGTTTTCTCTGTACCCAAAGTAATTGGAATCACGGTGAGGCGGCAAGAGCGTGAATCCCATGAGCAGAGACAAACTATGTGATTGGGGTGAATGAGAACTGCCAACAATGCCGCCTGTTCAAGTGTGAAGAGTCAAGTACAAAGGGTATATATTCTGTTTTCATACTAATCCTGGCTTCAGGTCTTATTTTTTGCCTTGTTACAGCAAAAATCTGTAGCAGGGGCTGTGTTGTGTGCCTTTGTTTTGCTAATTTAATGAGTATTGTTTATGGATCTTACCAAGCAAATTTATCCAATTAATATCGAAGATGAATTAAAGAATGCTTATCTTGATTATGCGATGAGCGTTATTGTAGGGCGTGCTTTGCCTGATGTTAGAGATGGTCTTAAGCCTGTTCATCGTCGTGTCTTATTTGCAATGAATGAATTAAGTAATGACTGGAATAAACCGTATAAAAAGTCTGCTCGTGTCGTCGGGGATGTTATCGGTAAATATCATCCTCATGGTGATACAGCCGTATACGATACTATCGTTCGTATGGCGCAGCCTTTTTCGTTGCGTTATATGTTTATTGATGGGCAGGGTAACTTTGGTTCCGTTGATGGCGATAATGCGGCTGCCATGCGTTACACCGAAGTACGTATGTCGAAGATTGCCCATGAAATGTTGGCTGATTTGGAAAAAGAAACGGTTGATTTTGTACCCAACTATGACGGCAGCGAATATATGCCTGCTGTTTTGCCGGCTAAAATTCCTGCTTTATTAATTAATGGCTCATCTGGTATTGCGGTGGGTATGGCAACCAATATTCCACCTCACAATGTGGCTGAGGTTATTGATGGTTGTTTGGCGCTTATTGATGCGCCCGAGATGACGATTACTGATCTGATGGCTTATATTAAAGGCCCTGATTTTCCCACGGCTGGTCAAATTAACGGTGTTGGCGGTATTGTTGATGCTTACCGTACAGGGCGTGGTTCTATTTGTTTACGTGCTAAAGCGCATATTGATACGGATGAAAAAACAAATAAACAAACGATCATTGTCACTGAGTTGCCTTATCAAGTTAATAAAGCGCGATTAATTGAAAAAATTGCTGAGTTAGTAAAAGATAAAAAAATAGACGGTATTTCTGAGTTGCGAGATGAGTCTGATAAAGACGGTATGCGTATTGTGATTGAGCTTCGTCGCGGTGAAGTAGGCGATGTGGTGCTTAATAATCTTTTTATTCAAACTCAGATGGAAAATAATTTTGGCGTAAATATGGTTGCTCTTGTCGATCAGCAGCCAAGATTACTGAATTTAAAGCAGGTGCTTGAATGCTTTATTCGTCATAGGCGAGAAGTGGTTACACGCCGTACTGTTTTTCTTCTTAGAAAAGCGCGTGAACGTGGTCATCTTCTGGAAGGTTTATCCATTGCCATTGCGAATATTGACCAGATTATTGTGCTGATTAAATCCTCAAAGGATACGCCGGATGCGCGCCAAAAATTAGTGGAAGTAGGTTGGGTTCCAGGCGTGGTGCTTGAGATGTTATCTCGCGCAGAAGATCAATCTTTATGCCGTCCCGATGCTTTGCCTATTGAGTATGGTTTGCGGGCAGGTAAATATTATCTTTCACCTGATCAAGCTCAAGCGATTCTAGATTTACGGTTGCAAAAACTGACGGGCATGGAACATGGTAAGTTACTTGAAGAATACCAAGAAAAAATTGATCAAATTAGAGATTTATTAGATATTTTGGCAAGTCAGGCACGTTTATTTCAGATTATTCGTGATGAATTAAAGCAGATGCGTGAGTTATATGGTGATAAGCGCCGCACAGAAATTGTTTTTTCAAGACAAGATGTGCGAGAAGAAGATCTCATTCCAGAAGAGACGGTAGTAATCACCTTATCTCATGGCGGTTACGCAAAAATACAGCCGATGGATACCTATCGTGCTCAGAAAAGAGGCGGAAAAGGAAAAACAGCTGCGCAAGTAAAAGATGAAGATTATATTGAGCATCTTTTGGTTGTGAGTAGCCATGATACAATTTTATGCTTTACCAATATGGGTAAAGTGTACTGGATAAAAGTATTTCATATTCCTCAAGCAGGTAGAAATGCCAAAGGAAAGCCTGTGGTAAATCTGCTGCCTTTGGTTGAAGGCGAGAGAATTACGGGTATTCTTCCTTATAGTGCGCAAGGAAAATATATTTTTATGGCCACTAGTTTTGGTGTTGTAAAAAGAGTGGATTTAACTTTATTTGAGAAGCCTCGTTCAGCGGGTTTAATCGCGCTTGATTTAGATGAAGGCGATACCTTAGTGGGCGCGATCATTACTAATGGCGACCAAAATGTCATGTTGTTTAGTAGTGAAGGTAAGGGTATTCGTTTCCATGAAGATGATATTCGTGCAGTCGGGCGTACGGCTCGTGGTGTGAGAGGTATTAGGTTACCTGCTAGGTTACCTGCTGAGAATGAATTTAGAGTGATTTCGCTTATTCTTGATGATTTTGATTATACGATTTTAACCGTCAGCAAAAACGGATTTGGTAAGCGTACGGTGATTGATGAGTTTTCAGTGCAAAATCGTGGCGGTCAGGGTGTTATTGCGATGAAAACGAGTGAGCGTAATGGTGATTTGGTTGGCGCAATTCTCGTGAAAGAAAGCGACGAAATTATGTTAATTAGTGATCAAGGTACGTTGGTTCGTACACGTGTTTCTGAGATTTCTATTTTAAGTCGTAATACACAAGGTGTAAGTTTAATTAGATTGGCAGAAGGTGAAACCCTAGTGGGCGTGAGTCGCATTGAGGAAATACCTGGAGATCTAAGCCTTGATGATGGTCTAGAAGAGGGTGTTTTAGGTGATTTGCCAAATTCTAGCGCATCAGATTTGTCGGGTACGACAGAAGGTAACGTTGTAGGTGATGTTGAAGATTAGATGAGGAGAGAAAACTCAAAATGACGAGAGTGTATAATTTTTGTGCAGGCCCTGCGGCTTTGCCTGAGGCAGTATTAGCAAAGGCGCGTGATGAATTATTAGATTATCAAGGGCTTGGTATGTCGGTGATGGAGATAAGTCACCGCAGTGCTGAATTTGAGCGTATTTTGCAAGATGCAGAGGCGAGCTTAAGAAGGCTCTTGAATTTATCTGATGATTATCATGTGCTTTTCATGCAAGGTGGTGCCACGTTACAGTTCTCTTTGGTGCCAATGAATTTATTGCGTGGTAAGAAACAAGCTGATTATTTAATTACAGGGACGTGGTCGCAAAAAGCAGTGGAAGATGCGAGTCGTTTTTGTAAAGTGAATCTTGTGGCTTCTAGTGAAGCATCACATTTCACAACGATTCCTGATGTTTCTCAGTGGGCTTTAAGTGAGCCCTCTGAACAAAGCGCTTATTTTCATTATTGTCCCAATGAAACGATTGTAGGTGTTGAATTTCCCTTTATTCCCGCTGTTTCTCAGCCTTTAGTTGCGGATATGTCATCTACTATTCTCTCTCGTCCAATCGATGTTTCAAAATTTGGGTTAATTTATGCGGGTGCCCAAAAAAATATTGGCCCTGCAGGCCTTGTTCTTGTGATTGTGAGAAAAGATTTGGTGGGTGATGTATTACCTAATGCGCCGCCTCTTTTTAACTATAAAGAACTTGCTAAACAGCAATCGATGATTAATACGCCGCCTTCTTTTTCAATTTATTTGGCAGGTTTAGTTTTTGAGTGGCTTGAGGCGCAAGGTGGTCTCGCTTCTATGGAAGTTTTAAACCAAAGAAAAGCGAGTGCTTTATATGACTACATTGATAAAAGTGGTTTTTATCAAAATCCCGTAGAAAAAGCGTATCGCTCTTGGATGAATATCCCTTTTACGTTGAATGATGCGGCATTAGATAGCTTATTCTTAAAAGAAGCGGATGCCTGTGGGCTTAAAAATCTTAAAGGTCATCGGTTAGTGGGGGGAATGCGTGCCAGTTTATACAACGCAGTCTCAGAGCAAGCTGTCACGGCTTTGATCAATTTTATGAAAGATTTTGCAAGGCGAAAAGGTTAGGCAGAAAGGGTTGAGCGACAAAGAGACAGTTACAATGGAAATCGGATTATGAGTTCTGACGAAGAAAAAACAAAATTAGATGAATGCAGAGAAAAAATTGACCTATTAGATATTGATATTCAAAGGCTGATAGCGCTGCGTGCACAATACGCCCATGAAGTGGGTGAGATAAAAAAATGCGCTAATATTTGTGCTTCTTTTTATAGGCCTGAGCGTGAAGCGCAGGTTTTAAGGCAAGTAATAGAGCGCAATGAAGGCCCCTTAGTCAACGATGAGTTAGTAAAGATATTTCGTCAGATTATGTCTTCTTGCTTAGCTTTAGAGCAAAAATTAAAGATTGCATTTTTAGGGCCTGAGGGCACTTTTACACAAGCTGCCACCTATAAGCATTTTGGCTATTCTGTGCAGGCTATTCCCCTCAATTCAATTGACGAAGTTTTTCGGGAAGTGGCGGCGGGTGCAGCAGATTATGGCGTTGTTCCTGTTGAAAATTCTTCTGAGGGCATGGTAAGCCATACGTTGGATACTTTTATGGAATACGCGCTTAAAATTTGTGGTGAAGTTGAAGTGCGTATTCATCATCATCTTTTGATTGGTGATCACGCCAAGCCTGAAAGCGTGAAGCGAATTTATTCTCACCAACAGTCTTTAGGTCAATGCCGTAAATGGTTAGATTCACACTATCCACAAGTTGAGCGTGTTGCCGTTTCTTCTAATGCAGAAGCAGCTAGGCGAGTTGTTGATGAATGGCATGCCGCAGCGATTGCAGGTGAACTGGCTCAAGAAAAATATAAGCTGACAAAAATTGCTGAAAATATTGAAGATAATCCCCACAATACCACGCGCTTTTTAATTATTGGCCATAAAGCTGTCCCAAAAAGTGGCGAAGATAAGACCTCTATTATTGTTTCAACTAAAAATAAGCCCGGTGCGCTTCATGAGTTACTGGAACCCTTCAGGCGTCATGGTATTAGTCTCACTCGTATTGAGACGAGACCTTCTAAAATTAGTAACTGGAGCTACGTTTTTTTTATTGATTTTGAAGGTCATATTAATGATGAGAATGTACAAGATGTTTTGAGAGATATTCAAACAAATGTCGTTGAATTAAAAATTTTGGGTTCTTATCCTAAAGCCGTGGTTTAGGATAATTTACAATTAAAAAAATTTCTGATTAAAGAAGTTTATCAAGAAGAATTGAATATTTTTTACGATTATCGTTTTGTTCAATTTTAACGATTAAGTAAGGATGTTCTTTTGACAGCCACAATATTGTCGTTCGTTCTGTGCTTCTATGTATTTTTTCTACTTTATAAGTTGCAATAGAGCCTTCACCTGTTTTTATTTTTTCCTCTTTGACGACTTTAAAGCTATGCGGTGCCAGCTCTCCTTTTGTAAAGGTGGGAATCTCAAAGTTTGTATAACCTTTTTTAACAAGGCACGATACAAGCAATTGTTCGCTGAGTGTATCAACAATAAAAGAAGGTAGTTCTTTTTCAACTATTTGATCATCTTTATAATAAGTCATCTTCTTTTTATTTTGATCAAAAATGATTTTATTTTCTTTCTTTTTTCCAAAGCCTTTTCGTTCAGAATAATAAGATTTTATAAAAAACTCACCTGGCCCCCAAACTAAATGTGAAGACTCCGTTTGTGTTTGCCACAAAGCAGAGACTTTAGATTCATAGTAATAATGATTAGGCTCTTTTAAAGCGATAAGCTGAATTTTAACATTGCCCCGAATGGGGAGTGATCGCGGTGTATAGTATTCTGCCGAAAAGGGTTTAGGTTGAGGGCAGTTTAAAATATCTTTTTCATTGACAGCATGAGAGATGCTAGGTATCACAGACATAATTCCAACGATAAAGACAGAAAGAATAGACGTATATTTTCTAAGGGTAACAGCATACTTCGTTGCGAATAAGGTATTAAATAATATTTTCATAAATCCAGCTAAGTTCATTCTCATTAAAGGCAATCGTACTTTTGGCGGTGAAATGGTCTGGTTGATTTGTTAGCGATAACGCCTTTTCTTTTAAGAAATCGTTAAGGTTAGGTGAGCAGTCTTTATCTGAAAAAATAGGCGTTCTTTCTATTAAAAACTTAAGACAAAGCGGGTAAAGCTTATGTTCCAGTAGATGCACTTTATTTTGTAAGCTTTCTAATGTGTCATGCGCTTCAATTTTCGTTTTTGCTTGTCCAATAATAAGACCTGAATCTAATTCTTCTGTGACCAGATGTACGCTACAGCCGTGTTCCGTCTCGTGATCGTTTAGTGCCCGCTTATGGGTGTGTAATCCTTGATACTTTGGTAAAAGAGAAGGGTGAATGTTAATCAGCCTATTTTTAAAAGTATTAATAAAAAGTGGCGTTAAAATTCGCATAAAACCTGCCAGAACAATATAGCAGGGCGAGATAGTTTGCGTTACATTGATTAATTCTTTTTCAAATTCTGCTCGTGATGAAAATGCGCTATGGGGAATAACCTCAGTACGAAGCCCTGCTTCTTTTGCTCGCACCAAACCATAGGCATGAGGCTCATTACTGATCACCATTTCAATATTTGCCCTAAGCCATTTTTGATGACAAGCATCAATTATGGCCTGAAGATTACTACCATTACCTGATATCAGAATAATTAAGCGGGCAGGGGATAAAAAATTTTCTGTATGTTTAGCATCATTTATAAAATGAGTAGTCATCATGCTAACAGTATACCCTTCGTACTTGAAACCACAGCATTGTTGGCAGCGCTCATTCACCCCAATCACATAGTTTATCTATGCTCATGGGGTTTACTTGCTTGCCGCCTCCCCGTGATTCCAATTGCTTTGGGTATAGACAACATTATCAGATTTTTCATCTTCACTTGTTTGTGGTGCAATATGGCCTATTAACCATGCTTTTTCACCTTGTTCTGTGAGTATCTTGAGTGTTTGTTCTATCTTGTCAGATGACACGCATAAAATTAATCCAACACCGCAGTTAAACGTGCGTAACATTTCACTTTTTTCAACGTTACCTGTTTTTTGTAACCACTTGAATACGTCAGGCCACACCCATGATGTTTCTTGAATAATTGCTTTCATGTTGTCGGGCAGAATGCGTGGCAGATTTTCACTAATGCCGCCGCCTGTGATGTGAGCCATCCCTTTGATTGGGGTGAGCTTGAGCGTCTTCATGATACTTTTCACGTAGATACGGGTGGGCGTCATGAGTCTTTCTAAGAGAGGTTTGCCATCGAGTATTTGATCAAGATTGGTTTCTCTTGCTAGTATTTTTCTAATGAGTGAGTAACCATTGGAGTGCGGACCAGAAGAGGCGAGTGCAATCAGCGCATCACCACTTTGAATCGATTTTCCTGTAATTGTTTCGCTTTTTTCAACAACGCCAACACAAAAACCAGCAAGATCATAATCTTCACCAGAATAATGCCCTGGCATCTCAGCTGTTTCTCCGCCGACTAATGCGCACCCTGCTAATAAGCAGCCTTCAGCAATGCCTTTAATTACTTTTTCAGCCGTATCAACATCTAATTTACCTGTTGCATAGTAGTCAAGAAAAAATAAAGGTTCAGCACCACTAACTAAAATGTCATTAACGCACATTGCAACTAAATCAATGCCGATTGTTTCGTGCTGACGTGTCTCTATCGCTAATCGTAATTTAGTGCCAACGCCATCTGTGCCAGAAACTAAAATAGGTTCCCGATAGCCTGCAGGAATGGCAACATGAGCGCCAAAACCACCAAGATGCCCGAGTACTTCTTTACGTTTTGTTTTTTGGGCGTAGGGTTTAATGCGCGAAACAAGCTCGTCGCCTGCGTCTATATCAACACCCGCTGCACGATAAGATAAAGGGGAATGATCATCACTTTGTGTTGATGAAGTGATATTAAATTCATGTGCATTATCTTGATTATGATCATTCATGTGAGGAGAATCCGTTGAAGCTGATGGGAACTGGCAGATTCTAGGAAATACACTACCAAAAGACAAGTGATGCTTATTTGTGAGTACAAAAATCCCATTTAATTTGAAGATACTTATTATCTAGGAATAAAATAGTGGCTAGGAAGAATCTAGCTCAGAAATGGAGCAGAAGCCGTCCCCTTAGAAAAAGAGGACGGCAAAATCAGATCTTAACGAGAAAATCTGCGAGAGAGTGAAAGTCCGGCAAGCCCCAGAATAAATAAAATCAGCGCCCCAGGTGCAGGTACTGAATTACCTTCAACATTGATTAGCCCTGTGCTAGAAGCAAAGTTTAAGCTTTGGCCATTTTCATTAGCTAAAGTAATGTTGCTCAAGGCCAATAAAGAGCTTCCAATCGAATGACCTAAAAACTCAAACGTTCCTAGAATAAAAGAATTAGGCTGACCATTTTGAATGGTGCTTTTACTTCTTAAGGACGTCTCAGAAATCGTCGCAAGCCCTGAAGACAAGCTTAGAAACTGAACTGAAGGAGTTAGAGGATTTAAAGGATTATTGAGCATTTTACCAAATGAAAATGATGTTAGCGCTAAGACGCTGCTATCAAAAGACATATCAAAATAAAATCTACCCAAATTTAGAGTTTTGCCGTCTAATCCTGAAATAACAAGATCAACAGCGGTAGAGTCGCCCTGCATAATAGTTTGAGCAGGCAGCTCAAAACTAAGCGTAGGGATTGCGTTCGCTAAATTAAAAGCCGTCGCAAAATACAGGCAGACGATCATCAGTATGCTTGATAGTCCGGCATTTTGCCTTTTTCTTAACATGATCAAAGACATATTTTTCTCCTCAAAAAGTAATTAAATTATTGTAGCTAAACATTTTCACTGTGATGCACATTCATCAAAATCACATAGTTTATCTATGTTCATGGGGTTCCCTCCCTTAGCCGCCTCAGCGTGATTCCAATCACTTTGGGCATACATCAAATCTTGATATAGCAAGATTTAAACCTTTTATTTTTTTTCTCATTTTTTATTTTTTTAGCGGTAAAAAAAGCATTTTTTGTTTATTTTTTGTCCTTTATTTGGTGAATAAATCACCATCTCTCTATTTTTTTCATGGGCTGTTAATTTTTAAGGGGAGCTAAATTATTTCAGTGGAAAAAAAGCTGACAGTTATAAGCTATTTTTAACGTATCATTTTTTAATGAAAAAAGTTTTTATTTGTTTTTTATGCTTAATTTTCTGGTGTAATGAAGAAATTCACCTTATTTTTTTGGGTTATTTTATATGTAAAAAAACCTGACGTTTCTTAATGTATTATTATGATGCGCTGTATTTAAATGTTTTTTAAAATGTAGGACTTACGCAAAATCGCCCAGCTTTGTTGTCCTGCCTCGCCGTACAGCGTGTACTCTCTTCGTCAGGACGTCTTGCTGGAACAATTCTGCGTAAGTCCTAAAATAGTTAAGGGAAATACTAAGGTAATTGAAACTCATGAAGCAACATTTGTTCTGTATAAAGGGGTTATTTTTTTTCTTGTTAATTAATGTTCAGGTTGTTTATGCTCAGTTGCGTATTGATCATATTGATACAACAGAGCTGATTGTGGCAGGAAGAGATGAAAAGCAGAGAGTTGCTGTGTTTCGTCAGGCCATAACAAATATTGCTGTTAAAATCTCAGGTGATAAAAAGATAGGTTATAACAGTGCATTTAAAGCAATATTGACCGATCCAGAATCATTGATAGCGCAGTATCATTTTGAGTCAGGTCTTGGTGCTGATGCAAACACGGCAATTGAAAAAATGGTTGTTAAAGTTGATCTTGTCGCGCTCACTCAAAAAATGAAGGATAGTCAGTTGCCTATTTGGAGTATGGTGCGGCCTTTAGTTATTTTTTGGTGTGTTGAGGCAGATAAAACTAAAGAAGGTATTCGTCCTGTTATTCTGCAAGATAGTGAATCCCACCCTTTAAAAGAAGCCATACTTCGTGCAGCTTCTTTTCGGGGTTTACCTGTTGTTTTTCCTTTAATGGATCTTGAAGAAAATAATCGAATGAGTGCTGATCTTCTGTTAAATATTGGCGTGGGGGGGGAGGATATTTTAAAAGAAGCCTCAAAGCGTTATGCGGCTGATATTATTGTGGTAGGCTCTGTATCTTCTTTGCCTGAGCAAGGTCAGCGTTTTCGTTGGCGCGTGATTGACCGAAATGAAAAGTTCGGCGAATTTCAGATTCAATCTGTGCAGGATTTAACCCTTTTGGCGCAGAATGTGATTGATCATGTTACAGATCCTTTGGTTGCAAGTTATGCGGCTATTTTAAATTCTGGTATAGAATCTACTGTATTGTTTGAAGTTAAGGGTGTAAGTCATTTCTACGATTTTTTTAGCATAAATGAGAATTTAAGCTCTTTTTCTTTAGTTAAAAGCAGCAAGCTTCAGCGAGTGACTGAAAACAGTGTGTTCTATAGCTTAATTTTGCAAGGGGAATTAGCTGATTTTAAGCGACAAGTTGAAACCTCTGGTAGATTTTTGCCGATTGAAGTAAGGGTTGAAAACCAAGTAGAGGCTAAGCTTTCTATTGGCGAGCCTGCTGGTACATTAACAGGTGCGCCTGAATCGACTGCATTAATTTATGAATGGAATAAGAGGCATAATTAAGGATGAGCTGGCGTTATTTGCCTAATGCATTAACTATTTTCAGGCTGTGTTTGGTTCCCTTTATTATTTCCGCCCTATTTACGCATCAATTTAAAATGACGTTGATTTTATTCGGTATTGCAAGCCTGACAGATGGTTTGGATGGTTTTTTAGCTAGACGATTTGGCTGGGCTAGCATTTTGGGCGCGATTCTTGATCCTGTTTCAGATCTGTGTTTGTTAGTTTCTGCTTCGGTTGTATTGTGGTTAATTGATCTGTTTCCGCTGTGGTGTCTTATCGTTATTTTGGTGAGAGATGGTGTGATTCTAGTAGGGGCATTGCTTTTTAGGGTGCTGGTAGGTTCGCTTGAAATAGATCCTTTGAGAAGTGGTAAGGCATGTGCGTTTTCGCAAATGCTATTGATTATGGCAACTATCTTATCTGCGATGGGGTTTTCTCAGATTGATTTTTCAATGATTTTTTTGCAGTGGGCCACGCTGTTTTTATGTCTTTTAAGTGGCATTCTATATATTTTTGTTTGGTCAAAAAAATGGATTGATCTCAAAGAGTAATCGCTTCAGCTTGATTGTTGATTATATTTTGGGGCTTGAGTATGAAAATGTCTTCTTTTTGGATTGTTTTAGCAATTGCTGTTTCGGTTAGTTTGATTTATCTTTTGCAGTCTATTTTGGCTCCCTTTTTATTAGGTGCTTTTTTTGCCTACTTAGGTGATCCTTTAGTTGATTGGTTGGAAACAAAGCGACTAGGTCGAAGTTTTTCTGTTTTTGTTGTGTTTAGCGTATTATTTTTATTCTTTTTGCTTGGTTTCATTTTAATTATTCCTGTTTTGGGCGATCAGATTTCTTATCTTCAGGAGCGTATTCCTTTTGCATTAAATTGGATTGAGGTTGAGTTACTCCCTTGGTTACAGCAAAAATTTGCAATTAACCCTGTCTTCATTAAGAAAAATCTTTTAAATGTCGACTTGTCTGCCTCTTTACTAAAATCAAGTGCTTGGTTAGGCGGTTTTTTTTCTCAAATGACGCATTCAGGCATGCTCTTTTTGGGGGTGTTAGGCAATGCAGTTTTGATTCCCGTGGTTACTTTTTATCTTCTGCGAGATTGGGATTATCTCGTAAAAAAAACAGCCGACTTAATTCCAAGACGATTTATTGTTAAGACTGTTTCGTTTGTAAAAGAAGCTAATGAAGTATTGTCAGCTTTTTTTAAAGGACAGTTATTAGTCATGCTGTCGTTAGGCATTGTTTATGCGGTAGGTTTATGGTTTGTAGGTATTCGTCTTGCTTTTTTAATTGGTTTATTGTCAGGTTTGGCGAGTATTATTCCTTATCTTGGTTTTGCGGTTGGATTGTCTAGCGCTTTTTTAGCGGCTTTTTTTCAATTTAATGATTGGCAGCATTTTGTTTATGTTTTGGTCGTATTTATGATAGGGCAGTTTTTGGAGAGCTCGCTTTTAACGCCTTTGTTGGTGGGTGATCGTATTGGTTTGCATCCGGTGGTTGTTATTTTTTCAATTATGGCCGGTGGGCAGTTATTTGGTATAACGGGAATGTTGCTTGCGTTGCCTTCTATGGCTGTTTTTGCTGTTGCTTTTAGAGCGATACATGAAAAATACATGGCAAGTGATTGGTATGGTAAGCGGTATGACTCTGAGTGAGATTTATACCCTTCGTACTTGAAACCGCGGCATTGTTGGCAGCTCTCGCTCACCCCAATCACATAGTTTATCTATGCTCATGGGGTTTCCTCCTTTGCCGCCTCACCGTGATTCCAATTACTTTGGGTATATACTTGATAGCAGGATAATTATAAAGTTCAGTGGAAATTTTAAGGCAGATGAATCAATTAACGTTAGCGCTAGGTTTATCTGATAGGCTTGATTTTGAGTCATTTTGTGCTGGCTCAAATGCTCTTTTGGTCGATATCTTAAAAGATATGGCGTCAGATAAAGGTGAGCATCTTGTTTTTGTATGGGGTGCAAAAGGGGTAGGCCGCACGCATTTATTAAATGCTTTGTGTAATCAGGCATCACATCATAAAAAACTAAGTGTTTACTTGCCGCTGAGTGAGTTACAGCTTCATTCTCCATCAGTGCTCGCAGAAATTTCTCATATCCCTATTATTTGCTTGGATGATTTGCATTCAATTGGGGGGGATAAGCTGTGGGAAGAGGCGATATTTTCTTTGTATAATGAGATGCGAGATAAAGGTGGTCGGCTTGTAATCAGCGCTAATAGCGTCCCTCACCGGCTGCCTATTGTATTGCAAGATCTTATTTCCAGAATACAGGCTATGTTAGTGTTTGAGGTGTTGGCATTAACGGATGAGCAAAAAACAGGTGCTTTGCAAGCGTATGCTTTGCATAAAAGTTTTGAGTTGAGTGATGAGGTTGCCCAGTTTATTTTAACAAGAGGGCAAAGAGATATGAGTACTCTTGTCCAGATTATTAAAAAACTAGAAAGAGATTCTTTGTCAAATCATCGCAAAATTACAATTCCTTTTGTGAAAGATATGATGGGATGGTAGGCGATGCATATTTTATACGGAATATTTTTTTAAGATATTAAATTGCCTTTTATTATGGCTTTTTTAATCTGGAAAATTGTTTTTTAATTCATGCTATTTTTTGTTTGACGTCTGATGTTTTAGTTTATATCATGCACACTCGAAAATGACGGGGTATAGCGCAGTTTGGTAGCGCATCTGCTTTGGGAGCAGAGGGTCGGGGGTTCGAATCCCTCTACCCCGACCAATTTTTTAATTTAAAATTTTGGTTCGTTTTTATTTCTTTTGATTAAGGTCATGCGTCCGTAGCTCAACCGGATAGAGCATCGGCCTTCTAAGCCGAGGGTTGCAGGTTCGAGTCTTGCCGGGCGCACCAATTCAAAAAGACAATAAAATTAATGTTTTCGTGCTTGTTGTTTAATGTCGCCACGATGGTGAGCGTAGCTCAGTTGGTAGAGCACCGGATTGTGATTCCGGCGGTCGTGGGTTCGAGCCCCATCGTTCACCCCATCATCGCTAAGGTTATCTTTTAATTTTAAAGATATTTTTAATCTGGTTCTTATTTCGTTGAGTCACCATACACTTTTTATTTTTTAATTGGGCGTGCACAAAGCCCCCTCTTAGATGCTACTACGTTGCTAGAAGACATTGCTGGCAATACTGGATTAAGTCGTGAGTAGAGTTTGAGTAAGAAATTAGAGTTTTCTAATCCTGGCGATTCAGAGGATTCCTTCTATTCTTTTCTGGTTGTCGTTAATGTATTTCAGTTTGATAAAATAAATTTTTTTATGGATCGTAAAAGCAAGTTCAAAAATGCAAAAGTAAGTTTGGAGAGTTCAGGAAGCGCTAAAACGCTGAGGTCTTTCTAATTGATTGATTGTTGATTGGTTGATTTTATAAGACAAATGGATAAGTAAAATGAGGTATGACGATGCAAGTTTCAATTGAAACACTTTCAGGCCTTGAAAGAAGGCTGGTTGTTGAGATTCCCTCTGAAGAAGTAGATACACAATTTATTCGCAAGTTGGCAGAGGTTTCTCGTCAGGTGAAAATAAAAGGATTTCGCCCCGGCAAAGTGCCGGACAAAGAAGTAAAGAGACGATATGGTGAGTCTGTGCGTCACGAAGTGGTTGTTGATTTAATTGAGAAGTCCTATTGGAAAGCAATAATGCAAGAAAAGCTTGTGCCGGCAGGTCCTCCTAGTATTGAGCCTCTGCAAGATAGGGAAGGTGAAGATTTAAAATTTTCGGCTGTTTTTGAAGTTTATCCTGCGATTATCATTAGAGGTATGAATCAGGTTAATTTGAAGCGCCCCGTTGTAGAGATAACCCGTGAAGATATTGATAAGCTTATTGGTCGTTTGAGGAAACAGTTTTCTGTTGCTTCTGGAAAGCAGGCAGAGCCAGATGGCGAGGTGCGTGTTGCTTTAGGTGATTTATTGCACCTGAATGTTATCGTTGCGCAACCTGATGGGAAGATAGTTTTTAAGACAGAAAAAGAAGGTTTATTAAAGGTTGAGTTGGTGCAGGATATTTTTGAGGTTCCTGGTTTGGGGATTCAATTTTTGAATGTGAAGCAGGGTGATACAGTTGAGCATTCGACTACCTTGCCAGAAAATCATATGCTTGTTGTAAATAGTGGCTCACAAAGAGATGTTCTTTTTACTGTCGTGATTGAGAAAATTGAAGTCGTTACTTTGCCAGAAATGAATGATGATTTTTTTAGTCGTTTTGAAATGGATGTTGATAGGCCTAAGAGTGTTGAAGAATTTGAGGTGAGAATTCGTAGGCAGCTTGAGGTTGAGCGAGATCGTTATGTTGCGAAGGTTGTGGAAACACAGGTTGCTGATGGAATTTTATCTTTTAATGTGATTGATGTGCCTAGGGCGCTTGTTGAGCGTCAGGTTGATAGAATGATTGGTCAGTTATTAAAAGAAAAGCCTGATCAGCAGTTATTAAAAAATGAAAATGTGCGAGATCTTTTCAGGAAGTCTGCAGAGAGAACAGTGCGTTTTGGTTTGATTTTGGCTGAAATTATTAAGAAGCATAAGTTAGTTGCCGATGATGATCGCGTTCGTAGCAAGGTTGAAACAGACGGTATTTACTATTCTGATCCTGAGCAGTATGTAGAGTGGGTATATTCTGATGAGAAGAATATTGAGTCTTATCGTTCTATTGCCCTTGAGCAGCAAGCGGTTGAGTATATTATTGCCCAAGCACAGGTCGTTGATCAGCCAATGAGTTTTGATGAGCTTGCTAAGAAGCAGTCTGCGGCTGAGAAAGCTTTAAGCTTCCCTGCGGCTAATGTTATAGATGATGATTCTCATGTGCATCATGATGGTTGTGGTCATGATCATCACTAGAGATTAGTGGCTATTTGCATTAAATTTAATGCGGGTCAAGCTTTCTTTGATTGTGAAAAAGTTAAGTTTGATGTGCCCTGTTTTTTTTGCGTTAGGCTTTTTATTTGCTGGTAAAAAATAGCAGCGACATACTTGTCATAAAATAAACTTAGGTTAAATAAAGTAGCTATACTTCGAACTATAGCGTTGGTAGATTGTTTTCATAAAACATGGATTTAAGCCATTATTTTGCTGACTTTTTGAGGGATCTTTTTTATGTTTGACGATTTTAGGAACTTTGCTTTAGCCAACCAGTCCATCTCTAATTCAGGCTTTATTCCCTACGTGGTTGAGCAATCTGCTCGTGGTGAAAGGTCGTATGATATTTTCTCGCGCATGTTGAAAGAGCGTGTGATATTTCTTGTTGGTCAAGTTGAAGATCATATGGCTAATTTGATAGTGGCGCAATTATTGTTCTTAGAGTCTGAAAATCCAGAAAAGGATATTCATCTTTATATAAACTCACCTGGTGGTGTTGTTACTGCGGGCATGGCAATTTATGACACGATGCAGTTTATTAAGCCAGATGTCAGTACGATGTGCGTTGGTCAGGCTTGTAGTATGGGGTCGTTATTGTTGACTGCGGGAGCGGCAGGAAAACGATATTGTTTGCCTCATTCTCGTGTGATGATTCACCAACCGCTTGGTGGATTTCAGGGGCAGGCGTCTGATATTGCTATTCATGCTAAAGAAATTTTAGAGATTAGAAGTAAGCTTAATCGCGTACTGTCGCATCATACTGGCCAGTCTGTAGAGAGGGTTGAGCGGGATACTGATAGAGATAATTTTATGAGTGCCCAGCAGGCTCTTGAGTATGGTTTAGTCGATAAAGTTCTTGATAAAAGGGATATTGGGGTTGCTAAAGCAAATTAATTAAAAGTGAAGCAGTAACTGGAGCGTTTCAATGACTGATCAGCGCGACGAAAGCGGAAAGCTTTTATATTGTTCATTCTGCGGAAAGAGTCAGCATGAAGTAAAAAAATTGATTGCCGGCCCTTCTGTTTTTATTTGTGATGAGTGCGTTGATTTATGCAATGACATTATTCAGGAAGAAGTACAGGAAGAAGTATCAGAGGAGAGAGGTGATAAGTTACCTACCCCTCATGAGATTAAAGCAATTCTTGATGATTATGTGATTGGTCAAGATCATGCAAAGCGTGTTTTGTCCGTTGCAGTTTATAATCACTATAAACGGCTTCGTTTATCTGATTCGGCTCACTCATCGAATAGTAATGCTGAACCTGTTGAGCTAGGTAAGAGTAATATTCTTTTGGTGGGGCCAACGGGAAGTGGTAAGACGTTGCTTGCTGAGACATTGGCAAAACTGCTCAATGTTCCTTTCACTATTGCCGATGCCACAACTTTAACTGAAGCAGGTTATGTTGGTGAAGATGTTGAAAATATTATTCAGAAACTCTTGCAGAAGTGTGATTATGATATTGAGCGAGCTCAGGTTGGTATAGTTTATATTGATGAAATAGATAAGATTTCTCGTAAGTCAGAAAACCCTTCGATCACGCGTGATGTTTCGGGTGAGGGTGTGCAGCAGGCGCTTCTTAAATTGATTGAAGGTACTATTGCCTCTGTTCCTCCTCAGGGTGGTAGAAAGCATCCTCAGCAGGAGTTTTTGCAGGTTGACACTTCTAATATTTTATTTATTTGTGGCGGTGCGTTTGCTGGTCTTGAAAAAGTCATTCAGATGAGAACGGATAAGGGTGGCATAGGCTTTTCTGCAAATGTAAGAGTAAAAGATGGGTCGAAAAATGTGGGGGAAACCTTTAGAGAGGTTGAGCCTGAAGACTTGGTGAAGTATGGTCTTATTCCTGAGTTTGTTGGTCGTTTGCCTGTCGTTGCAACGCTAGAGGAATTAGATGAAGAAGCTTTGATGAAGATTTTAATTGAACCCAAAAATGCCTTGGTTAAGCAGTATAAGAAACTGTTTGATATGGAGCAGGTGGTGTTAGAGATACGTGATGATGCGTTGAGAGCTGTTTCCAAGAAAGCGCTTGAGCGTAAGACTGGTGCGCGTGGTTTGCGCTCTATCTTAGAGGGTATGCTGCTTGAGGTGATGTATGATGTTCCTTCTTTGCCCGGTGTTTCAAGAGTCGTGGTAGATGATCAGGTCGTTAAAGGAGAAGCTAAACCGCTTTTGGTTTATGAGAATAATGAGGCGACCCAAAAAGCTGCTTCTGATCATTCATAATTTATTTTTTTGATTGCCTTGTCAGATGTAACATCTGCAGGGTGATCCTGTGCGTTACTGCTTGACTTCATTTTTCTTGCCTGTATATTTTGGTAAAGGTAAGCTTCGCGATTTTCTAGAGTGTAAGTTTCTATTTTCCATTCATCTCTGGAGTTTTTTGTGTCGTATTGGCACTTTATATCTTTCAGACGTTAAGATTTTTTTTGAGCAAGGTCAGGTATGGAAAACGCAATTTTTGATATTCCCCTATTGCCTTTGCGCGACGTGGTTGTTTTTCCTTTCATGGCTATGCCACTTTTTGTTGGTCGCTTGAAGTCTGTCGTTGCGCTTGAAGCAGCAATGTCAGGTAATAAAAAAGTAATTTTAGTAACCCAAAAAATTGCTGGTGATAATGATCCTGGTGCTGAGTCTATTTATGACATCGGTACTATTTCTAATGTGCTTCAGCTACTTAAGTTACCTGATGGGACTGTAAAGGTTTTAGTTGAAGGTGTTACACGTGCTAGAGTTCAGCAAGTTAGGCAGCATGAGGGTTATCTGAGCGCTGATGTTGCTATTATTTCTGATGAAGCTTCTAGTAAAAGAGAGTCAGAAGTAATGATTCGCTCTATTATGACTCAATTTGAGCAGTATATAAAAATGAGTCGCAGATTGCCGCCAGAACTTATTACTTCTTTGGCAGGTATTGAGGAGTTGGGTCGTTTGGTTGACTCGATTATGGCTCATATGCCTCTTAAGCTTGAAGATAAGCAGGTTGCGCTCGAACTATTCAATCCTCGGGCGCGCGCTGAGTATTTGATGGGTATGCTTGAGAATGAGGTGGATCTTCTCAATGTGGAGAAAAGAATTCGTAGTCGCGTTAAAAAACAAATGGAAAAAACGCAGCGTGAGTATTATTTAAATGAACAGATCAAAGCTATTCAAAAAGAGTTGGGTGAGTTAGATGATGCTGGTTTAGGTAATGAGAGTAGTCAGCTCCATAAAAAAATAGAAGCAGCCGGTATGCCTGCTGAGGCCAAAAAGAAAGCATTGACTGAGCTTAATAAACTGAAAATGATGGCGCCTGCTTCTGCTGAGGCGACGGTTGTTCGTGGTTATATTGATTGGATGATTAGCGTCCCTTGGAACAAGAGAAGCCGTATTATTAATGATCTTTCTCGTGCTGAAAATATTTTGCATAAGGATCACTATGGTTTAGATGATGTAAAAGAACGGATATTAGAGTATCTAGCTGTTCAGACTCGCACAAAAAAAGCAAATGGTCCTATTCTTTGTTTAGTTGGTCCGCCTGGTGTTGGTAAAACTTCTTTAGGCAAGTCAATTGCTCGTGCAACTAATCGTAAGTTTGTACGCATGGCCTTGGGTGGTGTGCGTGATGAAGCAGAAATTAGAGGGCATAGACGTACATATATTGGTTCTTTGCCTGGCAAGATTATTCAGAAGCTGAGTAAAGTTGGCGTGAAAAATCCACTTTTTTTATTAGATGAAGTCGATAAAATGGCGCTTGATATGCGCGGTGATCCTGCTGCTGCTTTACTCGAAGTGTTAGATCCTGAACAAAATAACGCTTTTAATGATCATTATTTAGATGTTGATTATGATCTTTCTGAAGTCATGTTTGTGTGTACAAGTAACTCTCTTAATATCCCTGCCCCGTTGTTGGACCGTATGGAAGTAATACGCATTCCAGGTTATACGGAAGAGGAGAAATTAAATATTGCAAATAATTATCTCATCCCGCGTGCGCGCGAAAAGAATGGTTTGAAAGAGGGCGAGTTAGAGCTTACGGAAGATGCTGTGCGAGATCTTGTGCGTTACTATACGCGCGAGGCTGGTGTGCGTAATTTAGAACGAGAAATTGATAAAGTTTGTCGAAAAGTAGTTCGTGATCATGTTCAGAATAAAAATCATAACTTTATTAAAGTAGACACTGATGAGCTTGAAGGCTTTAGCGGTGTACGTAAACATAACTATGGTCGTGCCGGAAAAGAAGATCGGGTAGGTCAAGTTACAGGGCTGGCATGGACATCAGTTGGTGGCGATCTATTGACGATTGAGGCTGCTGCTATGCCAGGTAAAGGAAAGCATGTGCGAACTGGTTCTTTGGGTGATGTAATGCAAGAGTCTATACAGGCGGCATTAACGGTTGTTCGTAGTCGTGCGCATTTATTAGGTATTAAAGATAATATTAATGAGAAGTATGATATCCATATACATGTCCCTGAAGGCGCAACGCCTAAAGATGGGCCAAGTGCTGGAATTGCCATGTGCACAGCTTTAGTGAGTGTTTTAACTAATATTCCTGTTAGGGCCACAGTTGCAATGACAGGCGAAATTACGTTGCGCGGTGAGGTATTGCCTATTGGTGGCTTAAAAGAGAAATTACTTGCTGCGCATCGTGGCGGGATGACGGATGTCATTATTCCTAAAGAAAATCAAAGGGATTTAAAAGAAATTCCTGACAATATCAAGAAGTCACTTAATATTCATGCTGTTGAGTGGATTGATGAGGTGTTGGGCGTTGCGTTATCACGTATGCCTGAGCCTGTTGTGTTAACCGAGGAAGTTTCTTTGTCAGCTGTTTTATCTGTCACAGATGAAGAAATTGATTCAGCGGTTAATCAAATGAGTAGACATTAAGCCAATATCTAAGCCTTAAGGAAGAAAATTTTTTACATTTTAGTTGTCACGACTATATTTGTGGAGTTAATTTTCAGCTTCTTCCTTAGGGTTTTCGGTGTTTTTTTAACTTAAATTTAGCTTTTGAGGTGATTGAGTGAATAAGTCAGATTTAGTGGATTCCATTAGTAATGCGGCAGATATTTCTAAAGCCCAGGCTCAGAAAGTATTAGAAGCTGTGTTAGATTCCATTGGCCAAGCATTGGCAAAAGATGAAGTGGTTACTTTGATTGGTTTTGGTTCTTTTTGCGTTAAAAAAAGACCTTCTCGTATGGGGCGTAATCCTAAAACAGGAGAGAGTATGACGATCAAAGAATCAAAATCTCCCTCTTTTAAGCCTGGGAAAGGATTAAAAGATTTAGTTAATGTTTAGTAAGATTCGCTTGTAGGTTTTTATCCGTGGGGAGAGGTTATGCAGTTTTTTCGGGACCTGGCAAAGGGATGGTTTGGGAAGATTCTGTTTGGTTTTATCATTTGCATGTTTGTGTTGTGGGGAGCAGAGTCCTTGCTCGTGATGACAAAGTCAAAAAACCGACCTGCGGCAAAAGTAAATGGCGAGGCGATTAGCAAAGAAGAGTTAGAAAATAATACAGTAAGGCAAAGGGAAGTGATTGAGCGGCAATTTCAAGGTCGGGCAGATCCTTCTCTTATTGATCCTATTAAGCTCAAGAAAGATGTTTTAGATGCAATGATTGAAAGATTATTGCTCCGTCAGTTTGCTCATAATAAAGAGATGAGCGCCTCTAAAGTAGCTATCGATAAGTGGGTTTCTTCCATGCCGCAGTTTCAGCAGGATGGCAGGTTTTCTCAGTCTCTTTTCGAGCGCTCTATTAAACAAATTGGACTAACGCCAAGAGATTTTTTTAGTGAGCTGTCTCATGATTATGTTTTAAATCAGTTGAGACAGTCTGTTGTTGACTCTGAATTTATTACTGATTTTGATCTTAAGTTTGTCTTTGAACTAGAAAAACAGAGTAGAAATATTTCTTTTGCTAAGCTTCCGAAAAGTGATTTTCTAGAGGCGGAAAAAATTTCTGACGAAGCTATTAGTCATTATTTTCAAAAAGAAAAAGAACGTTTTAAGAGAGAGGAAAAAGCAAAATTTACTTATATTACTTTTAAAATGGATGATTATTTGTCTGAGGTTAATGTAACCCCTGAAGAAATTGATGCAGAGTATAAAAAGCGTGTTCTTGCACTTAAAAACCGTGAAGAGAGAAAGTCGGCGCATATTTTAATTGAAGTTAAGAAAAACGAGCCAAAAGAAGTAAAGGAAAAAGCTTTTGAAAAGGCCAAGGCTATCTATGCAGAGGTAAGCGTAGGGGGTGATTTTTCTGCGCTGGCTAAAAAATATTCTGAAGATTTAGGTTCTGTAGAATCTGGAGGCGATCTTGGCTATGCGTCTAAAGGTATGTTTGAGGAAGCTTATGAAAAGGTATTGTTTTCATTAAAAAAAGGCGAAATTTCACAAATTGTTGAATCAGACTATGGTTTCCATATTATTAAGCTGCTTGAAATAAAGGAGACAGAGCCACCCTCGTTTCAGTCTGAGAAAGACGCTATTCTTTTATCGCTTAGACAGCAAAAAGCTGAAGACATCTATCAAGAAAATATTGAGGCTATACGTAGCACAGGTTTTGAATCCGGAGATTTAGAGGCGGTAGCAGAAAAATTCAAGAAAAAAATTGAACATTCTGATTGGGTTTCAAAGATAGATATAAAAGAAGAGAAAGAGGTGCTTTATCAAGCTGATCTGTTCAAAGACGCTGCTGTTATTAAGGCTGCTTTCTCTGAAGATGTTATTCAGAGTGGTTATAACTCAGAGCTGGTTGAGGTAAATCCTCGTTTATCTATTCTCTTGCATCGTGCTGAATATCAGTCAGCAGATTATAAACCGCTTATTGAAGTAAAAGACGAGATTATGGCTGAGTTAAAAAAGAAAAATGCTGAAATTAAAGCGGAGGAGTTAGGTCAAAAACTAATTACTAGTTTAAAAATGGGTGTGTCACAAGCTGAGGTAGTTAAAGGCTCTAAAATAGTTTGGGAAGATAGAGAGAAGCTTTTACGTTTTGGCGATGCTTTACCTAGATCTATTCTTTCCGATATATTCTCTGCGCCAAGACCAATTTCTAGCACCGAGCCTTCTTATTTTGGAGCTGTGTCTGATGGTGATTTTTATGTGATTTCCCTTAAGTCTGTTAATCAAGAAACAGATGAGAAAAGCGTTGATGATCTTAAACAAATCAAAAAATTTCTTGCAAGACAAAGAGGTGCAGAGTCATTTGAGAGGTTTGTAGAAAACTTAAGGCTAGCAGCTAACATTACTGGTTTGTAATTGAATAATTATTATTCTTTTGTTATGTTCGGCTTTAAGGGGCGTGATCTTTTACAATGGTTGTACGAATCAATCAGCATCAACGCCCCACCACAACCGACTTAAAACTTAACAGAAAACTGAAATTGGTTTGCGCGCAAGTTTGGGTACCTGCGCGCGATGTCAAATTATGGGGCTTGTCTACTATTGTCAGGACAGGTCACAGGGCCGCCTCATGAAAATTTGATTGACTAATCAGATTATTACAGGTTTTATTCTGGCTCCATAGTTTACTAGGAGTCAAAAATGATCAAGGAAGAAATAAAGGGCGGCTTTTTAGACTATTTTGAAGATTTACCTGACCATAGAATGGTCAATAAGTGCCGGCACTCAGTTTCAGAAATATTACTTTTGACTATATTTGCGTTTTCATTTCTGCAATTTGGACTAAGTGTTGGTGCAGGTTGCGGACAACGGTGTCGCTGACGTTCATTCGAATTCCACTGGGAGAATAGTGCGGAAAGCAGTTTTCTTTGATTAAACCACAATTGCTGGCG
>CAMAPQ010000007.1 GCA_945860125.1 Klebsiella pneumoniae | reverse complement strand
AACGTAATCAGTTACAGGCATCTTACCTAACTTTAGCCTTCTGAGAATAAAAAAAGAAAGAATTAACCATGCAGATTATTTTTCAATCAAAAAAATGCTCAAAAATAAGAAAGAGCTAGTTTTTTATGAGCCATCATTCCAAGTCGTGTTACCTTCACTAATAAAAGAAAAGCGGTGCATAGGAGACAATAAGCAGCGTAACACCCATCACAACAAGCGGCAGCAAATACTGCTCATACTTATACCACCAGTGGCTAAATACGCCTTCAGAAGCAAGGGAAACCTCTTTCTCACCAACAACCTGCCTAGTTAGCAAATGATTAAGGGCAATAGGCGGCGCCAAATAACCAAACTCAAACGCAACCAATGTCATCATCCAAAAATGAACAGGATTTATTCCATTCTTATAAGCAATAGGCGCTATTGAACCAGAGACCAAAACAACCGCCCCAAAAGGATCCATCACCATACCCACAAAAGCAAGCATTACAAGAAAAATAGACACAGACACCCATAAGCTACCTAACTGATCAGGTAACAGCATAAAAATCTCTGAACGCTCGATCATTCCTGCAACCGTAAACGATAAACCCATAAGAATAAGCAAAGAACCAACATGGACAGTCGATTCAGTTGTTGCATAACGAATACACTGCTCAAAGGTATTTCCACGCACCTCATGAGACATTGAACAAGTAACCGCGGATGACATAACTTTCTTTTTTCTTAATTGCTCAAAAAAAATACAGAAAAGAATGATAACCGGCAAAATAAACGGCGCTGAAAACTCATCAAGATAAGCATCGAATAAAAAGGCATAAATAAAAGCAATAGAAGAAAAAATTAAAACATAAGGAAGCACCCCTTTTAGAGCATCCATCATTTTGGGAAAAGCTTCACGAACAGGTGCCATAAAAAACGCCTCTTTCTTTGACAAAAGAACAGCAAGAGAAAAAACCAAAACACTTACCCAAAAAACTCTAGAACCCCACTCAAATAACTGATCAGTTATAACTTCTCTATTTAAAGCAGCAATAATGACAATTAATAAACAAGGCCTTAACACAACGCCGGCACTCGCACTAAGTGCTGTTGTTGCAAGAGCAAGCTGACGACGTGCATTGACTCGTCTTAATTCATTATAAACAACACCACCCATTGCAATAATGATCACACCAGAAGCACCCGTATACGCTGTAGGCAACGCCATAATTAATACTGCAATGATGGCTAAAAACTCTGCCGGCAACTTCCATGGCGTAAAAATACTAAAAATACTTTCCCCTATCATGGTCTGTTTTATTAGTATTCCAACCCAGATATATAATCCAACGGTTAAAAACATCATTGACTGCTCAAAAAGCTGGCTAAAATAAATTGCAACACCAGAAATATGACCTTCGGTAAGCACAAAATAACAACCAACAATAATGGCCATATAGCTATAAATAGGTACCGTCAATAGGGCATGCTTAATAGACCCACCTTTCTGTGCCATTTTTGGCATATATACCGACTGGAAAATACTGATCGAATATAAACTAATACACCCTACAATAATTACCATCAAAACATCGGCATGAGCCACCGCTATGCCCGATGCATATAACCCATTTCTATAAGTTAAAACAGAAAAAAGCAGGACAAAATTCCCAACTGCTTGAAAAACACCAGAAACTCGATAATCAAGCCTCGAAGCAGCAGGCCTAAAAGCAATATGATGATGCTGAAGAGAAGCAGTAACAGCACAAATAAAAAGCAATAAACTTAATATTAAGCGCTGCTTTTCTATTGTATATAAACTAAGCGCTGCAACAGATGTCTCAATAGTACGATAAGCTTTAACGCTCACTGTTACTCTTTCTTGATTTTCTTGAAATAGACTATGCTTCTGGCGACATAGCTCAACTTGTTTCTCCAAAGACTGCTGGGCGCTCTTTTTATCAAATGCCTCTGCCGCAAAAAGACCTAAATCATCCTCCTGCTGCGCATCCGCCTCCAGCTTACTCAGCTCTTTTTCAATATTGGGATTTTTATCGCAAGAAGGGGGCGACATATCACCACGAAGTAAAAAATAGTCATCCCATAAAATCCCCCCCCCCTGCAGAAGCTTGGCATGAAAATTTTCACCATTGGTTGTTAAAATAACAGCTAAAAATAAAAAAACTGCCGGCAAAGAAGAGAGCCACTCTCTGAACGAACGATCTAATTGAAGTAATTTCATACCCCCCCACTTAAAAAACAATATAAAACGGCCTATTATAATTTTTAAGCCAAAACAAAAAGAAAAAAGGCCGCAGAAAAAGCGGCCTTTTTTAAATAAAGCACACAAAATAGTTATTCTTTATCTGTTGCAGAACACTCTGAACTACTTGGTTCCATCTGGCATCGAACACGTCTCAAAATAGTCAACATTTTTGCATCATAAATACCTTTATTACGCAATGTAAGCCTTGCCTGTCTAAACATCTCGTTATATTGAGCTTGATCATTTTGAGCAATATCCATCCACCACTTCGCCTCAATTTTATTTTCTATCGCCTGAATTTTTCCTATAGCCTTATCAAACTGAGAAAAAGCATAGCTTCTTGCTTGCTGACCGAATGCTGGAGGGAATTTATTTTTATGCACGATCATCTGCAAAGTAAGCTGGCCAAGAGGAAATTTAACAACGCCGCCATTTGGCTGAACACCCTTATAAAGCTCCATCGCTTCATAAACCACAGCAGGACCAACACAAATATCTACTGATCCATTATTAAATTTGCTATACATCGTTGCTAGATTGGCACCTACAGGTGACGCACCCACTTTCATAACCAGCTCTTGCTGAGCAGGATCAGCTTCTAAAACAGCTATTCGCTTACCCGACAGCTCAGGAACTGAATCTATTTCTCTGTTATTAACGAATAAATAAGCAGCCCCCGCAGGAATAATACCCACAACCTCATAATCACCAGATACCATTAAGTTAGCTGCTTTTTCAGAGGATAACGTCTGCAAAGCCGCTCTTAAATGGCGATAAGAGGGAATGGCACCAATTGAGTCAATCGTACCAGTAAATACATTATACTGACGCCCCGTAAGGCCAGTCAGAAAAACAGCATCACAAACTCCAGACTTAAAATCTTCAGAAGCGACACGCTCATCAGTGTAAGGTTTTAACTCAAACGATACACCCCAATTAACAGCAACAGCCTTAATATCTTTAATGCTCTCAAAAATAAGGCCATTTGCACCCACAGGATCAAAAATACATAGCGCCTTATTTTCAACTGCATAAATAAAAGGCGAAACAAAAAAAAGTATCCAAAAGACTAAAATACGAGGGGTATTTTTTAGGTTTTTTCCTATCATAAATCTTCCTTATTATTTCTTAAAAAATTCAAGCAAACGATCAAATATCCCTTAAATAACTTACTCTAAGCAACATTACAAAAGATCATCAATTTCAACAGAACTTGTGGATTCTATCTTTTTATCATCCCAAAAAGTGCCAAATCCACCCATCGGCGTCCGAGAACCCTGAGAATCAGTCCACAAACGATCTGATATTGCAAGCAAACCAACCGTAGCCATCTCATCGATTAACTTTAAGGTAGAATTAGAGCCATTAGAGACCTTATTTTCAGCATGTTTTCTAATAACTTGCTTTACTTTCTTGTAGTCACCGCGGCTATAGTAAACCTGAGCTTCAATCACCTGAGATATTCTGACACGCTGATCCATACCTATTTGACTAGCACGCGCAAGCATTTCTTGAGGGTCAACACCCGCCGGTCTTAAAGCAGGCGTATAAATCCATACAGCAGCACGCAACGCCATTGGAGCACCCCACCACTTAGAATCAGAAAGACATTCAGACCCTTTGGCAATCCTAGCGCCAATACTTAAAGGAACACCCACCTGGTTTTCTGCCGCCATATCATTAGAAAGGGCGAGAACACCGGATAACAAACCCATCATCCAATACAACTCTTCATCTTGCGATAACTTAGGACAGCCTTGATCGGGCTCACCAAAAGCCTCAACCATTTTTGAATAAGCAAGGTATTGTCTGCGAGCAGCCAAAGCGAGATATCGCTTCTGAGAAATTCTTGCATCTTGCGCTTCACCAGCAAGTGCAGCCTTAATAGCCCTCATATAACGCAACTCATCTTCTACAGCCCGCGCCTCTGCGCAAGTTGCAGAAAGCATATACATAAGAATTTTTAATTTTGTGGGTGAATCTGTAACTGTTTCAAAAGAAAAAATAAAAGGAGAAAACGATTGCCCCAAAGAGCAAATCATCTCTACGTCATCCATTGATAACGAGTAAGGAATGACTTTCTTTTCAGAATAAGAAACCATAACATCGCCGGTTGTTTTATAAACCAAACTAGAACAACCTGGCAAAAAAAGAGAAAACAGAGCCGCATATAGGCAGAGTAGAATCGATCTATAAGCTGAAAGTAAACCATTAAAACATTTATTCATTTCTTTTTCTCCTTTTAAACACTGAAACTGTGCAGACCTAAAATCCTTAACAAGAAAACTATTTTTATTCTATTTTCCAAAAAAATATTTCAACCGATACTCTGAATCACCTTTTTGACAGGAGCAAAAGAACGACGGTGAATAGAGCAAACACCAAAGCGATTAAGGGATTCAATATGGCTTTTTGTCGGGTATCCCTTATGGATAGCAAAACCATATTCAGGATATACAAGATCCAACGCCATCATCTCCCTATCTCGCACAACCTTAGCTAGAATTGATGCTGCACCAACCGCAGGAATCAGGAAATCTCCCCGCACAACAGAGACTAAATTCACAGAGTCAACAACAGGGGAAACATTGCCATCAACATAAAATGTGAGCTCAGATCTAATTGGTATGCCCTCTATCGCCCGTTTCATAGCAAGCAAACTAGCCTGCAAAATATTTAACGTATCAATTTCTTCAACAGAGGCTCTACCTATAGACCAAGCATCAGCACACTCAATGATTCTCTCAAATAGCGCCTCCCGCTTCTTGGGAGAGAGCTTCTTTGAATCGGTAACACCTATCGGAATCTGTTTTTTTTTAAAAACAACCGCAGCAGCAACAACAGGGCCGGCCAAAGGACCGCGCCCAGCCTCATCAACTCCCGCAACTGGATTATCACTACCAAAAAGAAAAAACAATTTCAATTACCTGAAATAAGTAATTAGAGGCTTTTTTCTAACGCAGGAACAGCTTCAAATAAATCGGCCACAAGACCATAATCAGCCACTTGAAAAATAGGGGCGTCTGGATCTTTATTAATTGCGACTATTACCTTGCTATCTTTCATTCCTGCTAAATGCTGTATTGCACCAGAAATACCAACAGCGACGTATAAATCTGGCGCTACAATCTTACCCGTTTGACCAACCTGCATATCATTTGGCACAAAACCAGCGTCAACAGCAGCACGAGAAGCGCCAACAGCAGCACCTAATTTATCAGCAAGCGCCTCTAATAGCTTAAAGTTTTCACCATTCTGCATCCCACGACCACCAGAAATAATGATTTTTGCCGAAGTTAGTTCTGGCCTTGTCGAAGCCGCTATTTCTTCGCTAACAAACGAAGAAACACCTAGATTCTTATCAATAGATAAAGTCTCTACAGAGGCATTGCCACCCTCTCTTTTCACCGCATCAAAACCTGTAGCACGAACCGTCATTACTTTAATTTTATCAGTAGACTGAAGCGTCTCTATCGCGTTACCTGCATAAATAGGATGACTAAAGGTATCTTCAGATTGAACGGCACTAACATCAGAAATCTGCGCAACATCTAATAAAGCCGCAACACGAGGAAGAAAATTCTTTCCAGTTGTCGTAGCTGGCGCCAATACATGAGAATAACCTCGACCAACATCAGCAACTAGCAGAGCAATATTTTCAGCCAATTGAAAACGATAGGAATCATTATCAGCTACAAAAACTTTAGAAACACCTTCAATATTCTTTGCTTCCTCAGCAACAGCGCCCACAGAACTCCCAGCAACAAGCAAATGAATTTCACCACCTATCTTCCGAGCAGCCGCAATGGTGTTTAATGTTGCTGCCTTCAATTTCCCCTGATCATGCTCAACATAAACTAGAACTGACATAACTAGATCACCTTTGCTTCATTCTTGAGTTTTTCGACTAGCTCTTCAACGCTTTTCACTTTAATACCTGCGCTTCTACCAGCAGGTGCTTCTACCTTAAGCGTTTTCAATCTGGGCAATACATCAACGCCATAATCAGCAAGCGTTTTCATTTCAATCGGCTTCTTTTTAGCTTTCATGATATTAGGAAGAGAGGCATAACGAGGCTCATTCAAGCGAAGATCGGTTGTAACAACAGCAGGCAACTTCAACTCAAGCGTTTGTAGGCCGCCATCAATTTCACGGGTTACTTGAACCGCGCCATTCGCAACAACAACCTTAGAAGCAAAAGTGCCCTGACCTACACCCAAAAGTGCCGCTAACATTTGTCCAGTTTGGTTATTATCGCCATCGATTGATTGCTTACCCAAAATAATCAACTGCGGACTTTCAGCATCAGCGACTGCTTTTAAAAGCTTCGCTATAGCTAGAGGTTGGAGCACTTCGTCAGTTTCAATTAAAATACCTCTATCAGCGCCTAGCGCTAATGCAGTTCTAAGCTGTTCTTCAGACTTTTTTGCGCCGATCGACACAACAATAATCTCACTTGCTACGCCCGCCTCTTTAAGACGAACAGCTTCTTCTATAGCAATTTCACAAAATGGATTAATTGCCATTTTTACGTTATTTAAATCAACACCTGTAGCATCAGCCTTCACACGAATTTTAACGTTGTAGTCAACAACTCGTTTCACAGCGACTAGAATTTTCATTTCTTACCTCTGAAAGCGCCAAATCTGGGACAAAAAACACTTTTGAATAAACGGCCACTCACGCGTACCCGTGGTTGGAAGCGGCTAAGTGTGCCTATTATTCATAGGCTGGTCAAGATACAAGCTGCCCAAAACTGACTAAATAGACACGCTTAAACTTTGATGCCGAACAGAAAGTCAAATATACTGATAAGTCATATTTTTCAAACAGATCCAACACAAGTGGAGGCTTAATGATGCTGCGTGAGTCAATGGAAGTGGATGTTGTCATAGTTGGTGCAGGCCCATCCGGCTTAGCTACAGCTTGTCGCCTAGGGCAAATTGCAAAGCACTCAGGACAAGAGCTAAGTATTGTTGTTGTTGAAAAAGCCTCCGAAGTAGGCGCACACATACTCTCAGGCGCTGTTTTTGAACCGCGCGCATTGAACGAATTATTTCCTGACTGGAAAGAAAAAGGTGCCCCGCTTAACACACCCGTTACAAAGGATGAAACTTATTTTCTCCCCTCAATAAGTCAAGCTGTTAAGGTGCCGAGTTTACTTGTACCAAAAACACTACACAACGAAGGCAATTACGTTATTAGTCTTGGCAACTTATGCCGCTGGCTTGCCCAGCAAGCAGAGGAACTAGGCATACAGATTTTTCCAGGTTTTGCGGCATCAGAAATTCTTTTCAATGAAAACGGAAGCGTAAAAGGCATAGCAACAGGCGATTTCGGTATTTCACGAACAGGCGAACATAAAGATACTTATCAACCTGGAATGGAGCTACACGCAAAATATACTGTTTTTTCAGAAGGTTGCCGAGGAAACTTGGGCAAGAGCCTGATGGAAAAATTCCACTTGTCGGCAGGTAAAGACCCGCAACATTATGGAATAGGCATTAAAGAATTATGGGAAATCCCCGCTGAAAAGCACCAGGCCGGCTTAGTGATGCACTGTACGGGCTGGCCGCTTAGCGAAACAAACACAGTAGGCGGAGGCTTCTTATATCATCTTGAAAATAATCAAGTTGCACTAGGTCTTATTACCGATCTTGCCTATCAAAACCCACATATCAGCCCCTTTGATGAGTTTCAACGCTGGAAACTTAACCCTTCAGTAAAAACCACCATAGAAGGCGGCAAGCGTATTTCGTATGGCGCAAGAGCAATTGCTAAAGGTGGTTTACAGTCTCTTCCTAAAATGAGCTTTCCTGGCGGGTTACTCGTTGGCTGCGAAGCAGGAACGCTAAACTATGCCAAAATAAAAGGCTCTCATACTGCAATGAAGTCTGGAATGATTGCCGCTGAGGTAATTAGCAAAGCTTTAGCAGAGGGAAGATTTCATGATGAGCTAACTGAATATAAAACAGCGTTTGATTCATCATGGGTTTACGAGGAGCTGCATGAGCAAAGAAACTTTGGTCCTCTTATGCATAAATTCGGTGTTTTGGCTGGCGGCGCCCTTGCCTTGATTGATCTAAACATACTTAGCGGGAAGCTGCCGTTTACGCTAAGAGATCCTATACCGGACTATGCCACACTAAAACCTGCTAATGAATGCGAAAAGATCAGCTATCTAAAACCAGATGGAAAACTTACCTTTAGCAAACTTGACTCTGTATTTTTATCGAACACGAATCATGAAGAAGATCAGCCTTGCCATCTCACCCTAATAGACCCTGACGTTCCATTAAAGCAAAACCTTCCAATGTATGATGAGCCTGCTCAACGATATTGCCCTGCAGGGGTATATGAGGTGGTTGTATCTGAAGAAGGAGATAAAAAATTCCAAATTAACGCTCAAAATTGTGTGCACTGTAAAACTTGCGATATTAAAGATCCCGCTCAAAATATCGTATGGATTACACCAGAAGGCACGGGCGGACCTAATTATCCGAACATGTAAAATATTCATATCAGGTTAAAAAATTATTTATGAACACAACATCAGCGCAAGAGCCCTCTATAAAAAATCACCTTAGAGAAGAGATGATAGCGGCCATGAAAGCCAAGGAAAAACTAAAACTAGAAACAGTACGGATGGCAATAGCTGCGATTAAGCAAATAGAAATTGATGAGAGAATTGAGTTAAATGACCTCCAATCTATTCAAGTTTTAAATAAATTAGTTAAACAACGTGCAGAAGCTATTCCACAATACTTACAAGTTGGCAGACCTGAATTAGCTGAAAAAGAACAACAGGAAATTGCCATTCTGACGTTTTTTTTACCTACACAGCTTTCACCTGATGAAGTTGAAAAATACATTGAAAATGTATTTCAAAAACTTAATCCTGCCGGCATTAAAGATATGGGAAAAATAATGAATGAGCTTAAAGCAGAACTAGAAGGCAGAGCTGACATGGCTGAAATAAGTAAGCTTGTTAAAAGCAAACTAAGCCGATAATTTATGGCATTTACAACATCTCGTATTCCCAGTGAAATTATTGATGAGGTCGTTGCAAGATCAGATCTTGCTGTTGTCATACAACGCTATACTCAACTTAAAAAAACAGGAAAAAACTATACGGGACTTTGTCCGTTTCATGCAGAAAAAACCCCCTCTTTTACAGTGAGTACAGATAAGCAGATGTACCATTGTTTTGGCTGCGGGGAAAGCGGAAATGCTATTAATTTTTTGACTAAATTTGCAAAAATACCCTTCTACGAAGCAGTATCTCAGCTGGCACAAGAAGTTGGCATTTACATTTCATCAACTGATCTAGAGAAAAATCAGGCGTTATCAAAAACAAAAAATCTGACGCAAACCCTTAAGCATGCTCAAGATTTCTTTGCGCGCAACCTTAAAAACTCACAACAGGGCATTGAAGGAAGAAAATACCTAAATTCACGAGGATTAGAGCAAAGCGCACTTGATATATTTGGTGTTGGCTATGCGCCTAACGCTTGGGATGGATTAAAAAATTATTTAAAAGAAAAAAAAGTAGATGATAGCTGCGCTAGTGAAGCAGGCTTACTTGCCGAAAAGCAGCAAACAGGCCATTTATATGATCGATTTCGCCACAGAATTACCTTTCCCATTAAAGATGCCAGAGGCAGAATTGTCGGTTTTGGTGGCCGAACACTTGGCGAAGAAAAACCTAAATACTTAAACTCGCCTGAAAGCCCTGTATTCCACAAAAATAAGTGCTTATATGGTCTTTATGAAGCACAAAGTAGATCGAAAGAAAACTATTTTATTCTTGTCGAAGGTTATCTTGACGTTATTGCTTTATCACAATTTGGCATTAACGAAGCAATTGCAACGTTAGGTACAGCAACCAGCGAGGAACACTTAGGGATACTATTTAAGTTAAGACCAGAAATTATATTTTGCTTTGATGGTGATACAGCAGGACATCAAGCTGCTTGGCGAGCCACGATGAGAATCCTGCCGTTACTTACTGAAGGAAGGCTCGTTAAATTTGTTTTTTTACCTGAAAAAGAAGATCCCGACTCATTCATTAGAACACATGGGACACACGTTTTTCAGCTGAAAATAAAAAATGCAGACTCACTGACAGACTACTTTTTTAACTCAATCTTTACCGCACTTAAAATTGAAGCCAATACTGAACTAACCATTGAACAAAAAGGTTCGATTATTCACCAAGCCAAGCCTTACATTCAAAAAATTCCAGCGGGATTTTATAAAAAAATGATGGTCCAAAAACTATCTGAGATTATAAAACTTGATGAATACACGGTAGAACAAGGCCTTGCAGGGCAAACATTAAAACCCGTCACTAATCGTTTTTCAACTTATGCTGAACCGCAGCTAGAACATTACTATCCTGCGCCACAAGAAAATACACCATTTGCCTCACCAAATAATTTATTTAAACCTGCAGCACAAAAATATTTTAATACAAAAAAACAAGCGCGACCCAATCCTTACTTACCACAAAGTGGAATAACGCACCTACCAAGCCAAGGTTTTTCTTTGGAAGACCGTATTATTCGGATTTTATATCGATCAGCTGAGCTTGCTAATCATCTGAAAAATTATGATTTTTTAAATCAGTCAGATCAACCTGCCGCCAAACTATTATTTAAATGCCTGTCATTTTTAAGTCAAAATACGGATAAAAATCTAAGCTATTTACATGGCTATTTGCACGGGGATTCTCTTGGCACTTACTTTGATAACCTTGTTAATAAAGGTGAGTTTGTACTTTCAAAAGAGGAAGAAAAGAAAGAGTTACAAAATGCCTATAATCATTTGAGAGTTCGTTTTTGCCAACAAGAGCTTGATAAAGAACTTAAAAAACAACCCCCAGATGTTAAGCGCATGATGGAACTAATGCGCACCCAGAACGAGCTTAAAACACATCTTATTTAGTTAGTACGCATAGAAAAACTCATGAAACCATCACTTTTTTAGGCGCCAAAAAAGAAAGCGCAAAAATAATGGCAAACCAAATAGCCGCACTAATACTTAACCAAAACCAAACACCTGTTATGCCATAATGCGCAGAAATCCAACCAGCAAGAACCCCACCCAAAAAAGCACCTAAAAACTGGCATGTTGAAAAAACACCCATAACGGTTCCTTTAAGTGCAGCAGGCGCTTCTTTGCTAATCATTGACGGCAATAAAGATTCCATTGAATTAAAACCTGCAAAATAAAGAAAAGCGCCTGCCATGGCGAACATAAAATAGTGATCCCCACGCTGTAACACCATCAATCCCAGCATAATTAAAGCAATAGAACCAAGCAAAGCAAAACGTATTTTGCGTTTTCTCTCAGCATAAAACACGAGTGGAACAATTAAAAGAAATGAACTTAGAATAAAAGCGAGATAAATTTTTCCATGACCTGCTAAAGGAATAGATAACTTATTAAGCAAAACTAAAGGAAGCACAAAAAAGACAGCCGACATTGTCATATGCAAAAAAAGCACGCTCAAATTCAATGAAAAAACCCAAGGTGAAAGGATATGTTTGAAAGCATCGCTCAGTGATGCATCACTTCTAGAGGCCCCTTTAATAACATCAGGCACAACCCATTTACAAACAGCCATACCAAGTATGGCTAAAATACTGGTAAGCCAAAAGATACCGTGCAAAGCAAATTCATTGGCAACATAAGGGCCTACAAACAAAGCTAACATAAACGAAAGCCCAATACTCATACCCACAACAGCCATCGATTTAGTTCGATGCTCTTCAAGCGTTAAATCAGAAATAAGGGCAAGAACAGCCCCAGAAATAGCGCCTGTACCTTGCAATAAACGGCCTAATAAAACCCCATAGATAGAGTCCGACATCGCAGCAACAATACTGCCTAACGTAAAAAGACTAAGCCCCATATAAATAACAGGCTTTCTACCTATCTTATCAGCCAAAAAACCCATGGGAATTTGAGCACAAATTTGGGCCAGACCATAAATACCAATAGATAAACCAACCAAGGCGCTAGTCGCCCCCTCAAGTTTTGCGCCATAAATAGATAAAACAGGCATGGCGATAAACAGCCCAAACATCCTCAAAGACACTAAAAATGCCAAAGGAAACACAACGGCACGAAGACGTAACGACATACTTTACTTTCCCTGAAAACAACTAAAAAAATAGCATATTTAATAAAAAACATATCAAATATGAAAGATTGAAAAGAAAAGTGGAAAAGATGAGCCTCTACAACCCAAAAGGAAAAAAGTGTAGCATTTTTTAATTAGAAGAAAACAGGAAGCAATCGCAGATGACAAAAAATATGCGACATTATAGAAGCTCTTTTAAGCTAGCGTAATAAGCCCGTCACGAAAAGCACAGCAATAAACTGAATCAGTTGATTATGATCATGCTCTGTATCACCGATAAGCCCTAGATCCCCTAAAGATTGATTTTTTACAAAGATAATTTACGAGCATCAAATATAAAATTATTCGTCTTTTTTAACGCCAAGCACTTACTAGTTTCACGACTATTTAACCAAGAAAAATTAATTTTTTTCAATGAAAAAATAGCCATAGGAAGGAATATCAACAGAAAAAACTGAAAGCAATGAATAATCTTCGATTGTTTTTACCGTAATCTGACTAGATCTAGAACAATAGAAAACCACCCGACCTTAATTTAGTTAAAGTCGGATGGTAAACAACACCAATTAAGTGATCACTATGAGGGGCGATCCTTGACTAATTTTTAACTACCTTGTTGCAAATAATCATCCCGCGTCCAAGTCAAATCGTCTTCACCTGACGATCCTGACGATCCTGACGATCCTGACGATCCTGATGACCCCGCCACATAATCTCCATCACCTGTAATCTCAACCAGCAAGCTTTGCGCAAGTTTTTTTGCGTCAGCGCCCGTAATTTTGCCGTCACCATTGTGATCTTTAGCTATCTCTGCTTGCATGGTAGCAAATTCAGTTTGATCCAAAGCGCCATCTTTACTTGTATCAAATTTCTGTATGAGTACATTTGCCTCACTCTTGGTTAACCCATATTGATTTATTAAATATGAATTAGCTTCACTATTATTAAATGACGCCGTATTCCCATCCGAATCATATGCCTTAAGTATGGCATCAGTAATTGCACTCATCATTATCTCCTATTAATATCATTCAGTTTTTTAATTGGCTTAGTTTGCACCTATAGCCACCTCCTTAAGATACTAAAAAAATTAGTTTGCACTCATATCATTTTGTTAAGTTCTGTTGACAAATCAGCTTTGTTAATTTACCAACTGTGACTAAAACAGCCGTAAACATCACCCCATCTAATTCATTGACAATTTCCTGAACACACTTATGATCTGGACATAAATTAACGTGAGAGGTTACATGAAAAACATTATTGTGCAGGGCGCCAGAACCCATAACCTAAAAAATATTAGCGTTGAAATACCCAGGGACCAGTTTGTTGTGATTACCGGCTTATCAGGCTCGGGGAAGTCTTCACTTGCGTTTGATACGCTATATGCTGAAGGGCAAAGGCGTTATGTTGAATCTCTTTCTGCTTACGCAAGACAATTCTTATCGCTAATGGAAAAGCCTGATGTTGATCATATAGAAGGATTATCGCCTGCCATATCTATTGAACAAAAAGCATCCAGCCACAATCCCAGATCGACTGTAGGAACGGTCACTGAAATTTATGACTACTTAAGGCTGCTATTTGCACGCACAGGCACGCCAAAATGTCCTGAACATCAACTACCTCTTACCGCACAAACTATTCAAGAAATGGTTGAGCAAACCTTTAATATTCCTGAAGAAACAAAAATAATGGTTTTATCTCCCATCATTCGCAATAAAAAAGGAGAACATACAAAGCTATTCGAGCAAATTAAAAGAGAAGGCTTTGTACGCTTGAGAATTAACAATGAACTGTATGAAATTGAGTCTTTACCCAAGCTAGATAAAAATAAAAAAAACACAATTGAAGTTGTAATTGATCGTTTTAAAGTCAAAAAAGAGCAGGCACTTCGTTTATCAGAATCACTCGAAACAGCGCTAAGATTGAGTGATGGTTTAGCCATTGTGGCTAATCTTGACGAAACAAATAACTCAATGCTTTTCTCAAGCAAATTTGCGTGTCCTGAGTGTAATCACAGCATTACAGAACTTGAACCTAAAATGTTTTCTTTTAATAGTCCCAGTGGCGCCTGCCCCACTTGTGATGGATTAGGCAGACACCACTTTTTTGACCCTAAAAAAATCATTCCTGACCATACAAAAAGCCTTGAAAATGGCGCAATTTTAGGCTGGACGAAAGACAATCAATTTTATTTTGATCTAATTGAAAGCCTAGCGGCACACTTTAAATTTTCTCTCTCTACGCCTTTCTCAAAACTGACCAAAGCATTACAAGATATGCTGCTTTATGGGAGTAAAGAGCAAATAAAGTTTGAAACTTCTGCAGGCTTTGGTTATGCCAAAAAGTATAAATCCTCATTTGAAGGCATTATCCATAACTTCGATCGGCGCTACCAAAATACAGATTCTGACTCAGTAAAAGATGATCTACAAAAATTTATCAGCTATAAAGTCTGCGATAAATGCCAAGGAAAAAGACTTAATGAATCCGCAAGAAATGTCTTTATTCAAGATGTTTCTTTACCTGAAATTGTAAAATTTCCCATTATAAAAACACTAGATCATTTTAAAAACTTAAAAATAATAGGCCATAAAGCCGCCGTTACTGAAAAAATTGCACATGAAATTATTGAACGTCTTTCTTTTCTCGTTGATGTTGGGCTTGAATACCTTACGCTTGATCGCTCATCGGATACGCTATCGGGCGGTGAATCACAAAGAATTAGGCTTGCAAGTCAAATTGGGGCAGGCTTAGTTGGTGTTTTATATATTCTAGATGAACCTTCTATTGGCCTACATCAAAGAGATAATTCACGCCTACTTAAATCCTTAATGAAGCTCAAAGAACTGGGTAACACCGTCATTGTTGTTGAGCATGATGAAGATTTTATTAAACACTCTGACTTTATTATTGATATTGGACCGGGCGCAGGCATCCATGGTGGGGAAATTATTTTTGCTGGGAAAGTTGAAAACCTCATGACGCACCCTGATTCTTTAACAGGTAAATACTTATCCAAAACACTCGAAATTAAAGTGCCAAAAATAAAAAGGCAGGCTAAAAAAGGCCATAGTATTATTTTAGAAGGTGCAACAGGCCACAACTTACATGATGTAACGCTAAACATTCCACTTGGTTTATTAACCTGTATTACCGGCGTATCAGGCTCAGGAAAATCAACCTTAATTAATCATACGTTGCGACCCCTAGCCGAGCATTTCTTAAATAAATCTCAAATCTTTTTGCCGGAAATTAAGTATAAAAAAATATCAGGACTAGAAGAATTAGATAAAGTCATTGCCATTGATCAAGCACCGATTGGACGTACGCCACGCTCTAATCCTGCCACTTATATTGGTTTATTCACGACAGTTCGTGAACTGTTCGCCATGTCGCCTGAAGCGCGTGCGCGTGGCTATAAAGCAGGAAGATTTAGTTTTAATGTTAAAGGAGGAAGATGCGAAGCATGTCAAGGCGATGGGTTTATTAAAGTTGCCATGCACTTTTTAGCAGATATGTATGTCACTTGCGATCAATGTCACGGCAAACGTTACAATAAAGATACGCTCGATATTCACTTTAAATCAAAAAGTATTGCCGATGTTTTAGCCCTAACAGTTGAAGAAGGGCTCGACTTTTTTGCCTCAGTACCTGCTCTTTATAGAAAACTACAAACACTGTTTGATGTAGGCCTTGGCTATATTAAGCTTGGCCAAGCGGCAACCACACTATCCGGCGGTGAGGCACAAAGAATTAAACTTGCCAAAGAGTTGAGCAAAAAAGACACAGGGAAAACGCTGTATCTTTTTGATGAACCCACGACAGGTCTTCATTTTGAGGACATCAGAAAACTACTAGAAATCATCCATAAATTAACGGACAAAGGCAATACCGTCGTGATTATTGAGCATAATCTCGATGTTATTAAAACTGCTGATTGGATTATTGATCTAGGGCCAGAAGGGGGTGATAAAGGAGGAAAAATTATCGCTCAAGGCACACCAGAAACAGTCGCAAAAGAGAAAAAATCCTTTACAGGACAGTATCTTAAAGCAATGCTTTAACTTGAGGGAGCAGGCAAAAGTAAGAAGTCACACACCTTTAAGGCGCGTGACTTCTTACCTACAAACTCTTAAGCAACACTTCCCTTTCTTGCCCTATAAGCCAGACCAAGAAAAAACATACCTAACAAAATAACGAGAATGGTTAACTCCTGACCTCGCGTCATCCAGCCAAACAATTCAAGCCCCAAGTGACGATCAGGCTCGCGAAAAAACTCAATGAAAAATCTAAAAACACCGTAAAGAACGAGAAAAACACCGGCAATAGAATAAGGAGGCTGGGCTTTTCTCGTCATGTAATGCATTACAAAAAACAGAACAACCCCTTCAAAAAATGCTTCATATAGCTGGGAAGGATGACGCACGAGTTGCTCAGGATCTCTTGTAAAAATCATTCCCCAAGGGACATCCGTCACTCTTCCCCATAATTCTTGATTGATAAAGTTAGTGCACCGTACCAAACCAATACCAATGGGAGAAACAGACACCACAAAATTAAGCAAAGAACCGTAAGGGCTACCTATTTTCTTCGCATAAAAATAGGTAGCAATGATATAGCCTAGCGCTCCACCATGAAATGACATACCACCTTCATTGACCTTAAATAACCAAAGGGGATTTTGTAAAAAATACTCAAAATGATAAAACAGTACATACCCTATTCGACCACCCAACATAATACCGAGCGCGCCATAAAGCACTAAATCATCAACCTGCTCTTCTTTTATAGCAAAAAATCCTTGCCGTGCTCTGCGCTTACCTAGCCACCAAGCAGCTAAAAAACCAAACAAATAACCAAGACCATACCAATGTATTTTCAATGGCCCAAGCGCGAGTGCAACAGGATCAATATCAGGTGAATAAATCATTCTTCCTCTTCCTTTCCATTTATATACCCTTCGTACTTGAAACCACGGCATTGTTGGCTGTGCTCATTCACCCCAATCACATAGTTTATCTATGCTCATGGGGTTCATGCTCTTGCCGCCTCACCGTAATTCCAATTACTTTGGATATAGATTAATTCCAAAAAAAATTGTACTCAGTGCCTCAATTAACTTTTGATTTTGCTCTTCAGTACCGACAGTTATTCTCAAACAGTTTGAAAGCAATGGATGGGCACCCTGCAAACATTTAATCAAAATTTTGTGCTGTTTTAATGCATTAAAAATAACAGTTGCATCATATTTATTTGTTCTAACCAACAAAAAATTAGCTTCACTCGGAAAAACAGTCAACACATTTGAATTTAAAGAAGTCAGCGCAGAAAATAAAATATTGCGCGAAACTTTAATCTGTTGCGTCTGTTTTAAGAGAATAGAAAAATGATCTAAAGCAAAACACGCTGCCTGCTGAGTATAGGCATTAATATTATAGGGAAGTCTCACTTTATTTAGCTGAGAAATAAGGGGCTTACTACCTGCAATCCAACCTAAACGTAGTCCTGCCAACCCAATTTTAGAGAGCGTGCGCATTACCATTAAATGAGGATATTCAGTTAAGAAAGGCAAATAGTTTGATTCAGTAAAAGCACTATAGGCTTCGTCAATTACAACTAAGCCTGGCGCAACATCCATTATTTTTCTTATATCGTCTTTTTTAAAACAATTCCCCGTAGGATTATTCGGCACGGCAAGAAAAATAAGCGCAGGTTTTTTATCTTCTATTTCTTTGAGGAACAGATCAATATTTAATGAAAAATCCTCATTCAACGAAACACCATAATAAGGAATACCCACACACTCACAAATAACGCGATACATCACAAAAGAAGGCTCAACAGAAAGCACACTTCCAAACTGCTTATTTAAAAGCATCACGAGCATTTGAATAATTTCATCTGAACCATTACCAAGTAAAACAGCACTCTCTTCAGGCACTGAAAACACATCTCGCAACTGTTCAATTAATTCAGGACAATCCGCCGAAGGGTAACGTGCCACGTTAATAGAAGAAAGCGCCTGCATACAGGCAGCCTTCATTTCTTCAGGCCAAGAATAAGGATTTTCCATCGCATCTAGCTTAACAAAGCCCTGAGAAGACGGCACATGATAAGCATTCAACGCACTAATAGCAGGGGACACCAGCTGTTCTATCGAATACTTCACAAGATACCCCTCCTATTTTTATTTTTTTATGTGTTTATTTTTCTACGCTCGGCAGATTCCGCATGGGCACTAAGTGATTCACCACGCGCTAAAACACCTGCAATTTTTGCAAGCTCACTTGCACCGTGAGCAGAACAATGAATAATCGAACTTCTTTTTTGAAAATCATAAACTCCCAGCGGAGAGGCAAATCTTGCCGTACCTGACGTCGGTAAAACGTGATTGGGCCCTGCACAATAATCACCTAACGCCTCTGCACTATAAGAACCCATAAAAATAGCACCCGCATGCCTGATAAACGGCACTAAACGCGCAGGATCACTTACAGCAAGTTCCAAATGTTCAGGCGCAATGCGATTAATTAGCTCAAGTGCCTCGCTCTCACTTTGAATATGCATTAATGCGCCGCGATCCTTCAAAGACTGACGAATAATGGCCCCTCTTGGTTGCTGATCAATTAAACGCAAAATAGCCGCTTCCACTTCTAACAAATAATCTTTTTTGGTTGTCATAAACAACGACTGCGCCATTTCGTCATGCTCAGCCTGAGCGAATAAATCAAGCGCAATCCACTCGGCGGGCGTTACACCATCGCCATAAATTAAAATCTCTGAAGGACCTGCAATCATATCAATACCGACTTGGCCAAACACCTGCTTTTTTGCACTTGCCACATACTTATTGCCAGGCCCTACAATTTTATCCACACGAGGAATAGTTTGTGTGCCATATGCCAAAGCGGCAATGGCTTGCGCGCCACCAATACAAAAAGCACGCGTTACACCAGATAAAAAAGCAGCCGCTAAAACAAGCTCATTCACTTCGCCTCTGGGTGTCGGCACAGCCATAATAATCTCCTGCACGCCCGCTACTTTGGCAGGAATAGCGTTCATTAAAACAGAAGAAGGATAAGAGGCTTTGCCACCTGGAACATAAATACCAACGCGATCCAATGGACGCACTTCCTGTCCAAGCTCATTACCGAGCTCATCGCGAAAACGCCAGCTCACTTGTTTTTGTTTTTGATGGTAAAACTCTATACGCTGATGCGCCGCCTGTAACGCTTCGCGCTCAAATAACGGCAAATTATTAAAAGCCAACGCTAATCTTTCCGAGCTTACTTCAAGCTCAGATACAGCTGAAACAGTAAGGTGATCCCAACGATGCGTAAACTCAAGAAGAGCAGAATCACCCTGTATTTTTACCTGTCGAATAATACCCAAAACCTGCTGATCTAAACCCTCATCCAAACACTCAGGCACCAGCAAAAGCGTCGCTAGCTGAGAGTCAAACTGAACATCCGCACTTGATAACTTTCTGATTAAGGACATAAAGACTTACCCCAACACAACGACTTGCTTAATTTTCTCAATGAGCGCGGTAATCTCTTGATATTTTACGATCATTGCACCCTTATTAACGATCAAACGGGCACTGACAGGCATAATTAATTCTGTCGGTTCTAATCCATTAGCGCGCAAAGTATTACCCGTATCGACAATATCAACAATACGATCCGCCAAACCAACTAAGGGGGCTAGCTCCATTGAACCATAAAGCTTAATCATCTCAACCTGCTCGCCTTTTGCAGAATAATACTGCTGAGTGATTTTAGGGTATTTTGTTGCCACCTTAAGGCGCCGAACATTACCGCAGACAGCTTGTGCGTTAAGCGCTTTCTCATTCACAGCACAAGCAACCATCAACCGACACTTAGCAATATGAAGATCAAGCGGTTCATATAACCCCTTACCACCCTGCTCGATTAAAACATCCTTCCCTGCAACACCCATATCAGCTGCACCATGCTCAACAAAAGTAGGCACATCACTTGCCCTGACAATGATAATGCGCAAATGAGGCAAATCTGTCTGAATAATGAGCTTCCGAGTTGTTTTATAGTCGGCCGAAACCGTCACGCCAGCCTGCGCTAGCAGAGGCAATGTCTCATCTAAAATACGCCCTTTGGATAACGCCAAAGTCAAAGTCAAAGGCTCTTTTTTCATAGACTTTCTACTTCTTCACTCGCTTTCTCATCAGCCGCTTTTAATGCACGATCAGCACCCACTCTTTGAATATTGGCGCCTAACTTTCTAAACTTCTCTTCGATAGATTCATACCCACGATCAATGTGATAAATCTTATCTATCAACGTCTCGCCTCTGGCAATTAATGCTGCAATAACAAGACAGGCAGAAGCACGTAAATCAGTCGCAATAACAGGCGCACCCGTTAATTGGGCGACACCTTTTGATATTGCAGTATTACCTTGAATATCAATTTGTGCCCCCATGCGATTTATCTCATGAACATGCATAAAACGATTTTCAAAGATGGTTTCAGTAATCACGCCAGTCCCTTCTGCGATTGCATTCAAAGCAACCATTTGCGCTTGCATATCAGTTGGAAAACCAGGATAAGGAGCTGTTTTAATAGACACCGCTTTTGGTTTTTTCCCCTGCATATTAAGCTCAATCCAGTCTGCACCCGTACTAATCTGAGCCCCTGATTCTTCAAGCTTTAAGAGCAACGCATCTAAAAAATCAGTACGGGTATTCGTGGTTCTTACTAACCCTCCGGTTGCTGCTGCAGCAACAAGATAAGTCCCTGTTTCAATGCGATCTGGCACGACAGAATAAGAAGAAAGACCATGCAAAGCTTCAACACCTTCCACCTGAATAACACTAGAGCCTGCACCCTCTATTTTTGCGCCAAGCGCAATTAAAAAATGAGCAAGGTCAATAATTTCGGGTTCCCTTGCTGCATTTTCAATAATTGTAACGCCACGCGCTAAAGTAGCTGCCATCATTAAATTTTCAGTGCCCGTTACAGTAACCGTATCTAGGACAATACGAGCGCCTTTTAAACGATCTTCTACTTCAGCAAAGATATAACCATTCTCAACTTTGATCTGCGCACCCATTGCCGCCAAACCATCTAAATGCAAATTAACAGGACGGCTGCCTATTGCACAACCACCCGGCAAAGACACTTTAGCTTGACCAAAACGAGCTAACATTGGCCCTAAGACAAGAATTGAGGCGCGCATTGTTTTCACTAAAGAATAAGGCGCTTCATAGCAAGAAATATTCTTAGCACATAATTCAAGGGATGCCTTACCGCTTACCGTTACACTCACACCCAAATGCCCTAACAACTCAATCATTGTCGTAATATCTTGAAGATTGGGAATATTAGAAATACCCACACTGCTTTCTGTAAGTAACGAGGCAGCCAAAATGGGTAATGCTGCATTTTTTGCCCCAGAAATTTCAACGCTACCTAGCAATGGACGACCACCGACAATTAACAGTTTTTCCATATTACTTCCTGTTGTATAAAATTTTTTTCTTACGAATAAAATACTTTTTGTTTTTTCCATTCTTCTGGCGTGTAAGTTTGCATACTCAAAGCGTGCAAAGCACCGCTTGCAATACTATTACCTAAGGAAGCATAAACTTTCTGTTGTTTTTTAACGGCAGATAAACCAGAAAATATATCGCTGACAATTACTGCCTGATAATGATAACCATCGCCCGTTACAATCACTTCTTCGCATTGCAACGAACTCTCAATTAATTCTTTAACTGCTTCATTTGATAAAGACATAAAACCTACTTTTTATTTAATTAAGTTCCCGGATTAACCGTCCAATTGTTGATAGCTTGATCTAAATTGCCCTTCGTTTTAACCGCTTCAGCAAATTGATTCCTAAAAGTAAGCCCTAAATTCACACCATTTAAAATCATATTTTCAAGCTTCCATTCGCCTTTTGGATTCTTAAACAAGGCATAACTCACCGGCATTAAAGAACCATCAGTTGCTTTCACATCCATCTCTATTAACGCTTTATCCTGGCCATTTTTAGTTTGTACACCAGCAAAAGGCTTTAGAATTATTTTTTGATGCGCATATCCTGCAATACCCTTCGCATAAGTATTAATTAACGTCTCTCTAAAAACTTTGGAAAATTTAAGCCGCTGACTTTCTGTTGCCATACCATAATTCTTACCCATTACTCTCTTTGCAATTAAGTCAAAATCAACCATAGGCGCGACAATGTCAGATACAACCCGATAAAAATAAGGCTGTTTTTCAGCAGCAGAAAGTTTTGCTGCCTGATCAATTTTACTAAGCATTTCATCAGTTGCTTTTTGCACAATCTCGTTAGGTAATTGTTCCGCTGCCTGAACAGAAACCCCATACAAAAATAGTGCAAAAGATAAAAACACTACATGAAAAAACGTTGGCGCTTTTTTAGACATAAAAAAACTAGGCATAGACTGATCTCCTCAAACTAAAATCACCGCATACATTAAAAGTTAAGAATCTAATCATTAGTCTAACCATTAGATCAAAGCAACAAACTGAAGTTCCTCATGATCTGCTCTTAATCTAAAAGCTTAAGCATAAAAACTTAAGCTTTAGGCAAAGTCACCCCTGTTTGCCCCATATATTTACCACCACGATCCTTATAAGAAATAGCACAAGCCTCATCAGATTCAAAAAACAACATCTGCGCAACGCCTTCATTTGCATAAATTTTAGCAGGCAAGTTTGTCGTATTTGAGAACTCAAGCGTTACGTGCCCCTCCCATTCTGGCTCTAAAGGGGTTACATTGACAATAATTCCACAGCGGGCATACGTTGATTTGCCAAGACAAATCGTTAACACATTCCGAGGAATACGAAAATATTCAACTGTTCGTGCCAGAGCAAAAGAGTTAGGGGGAATGATACAAACATCGCTATCAATCGTTACAAGACTTTTTTCATCAAAATTTTTAGGATCTATTGTTGTTGAATAAACATTCGTAAACACTTTAAATTCAGTAGAGCAACGCACATCATAACCATAGCTAGAGGTACCGTAGGAAATCACTTTTTGTCCACTATGAGCACAATACTTTACTTGCTCTGCGGTAAAGGGCTCAATCATGCCTCTTTCCTCAGCCATTTTTCGTATCCAGTTATCTGATTTAATTGTCATAAGCGATGGCACACCCTCTTGCTTTAAAAAAACGAAGTCTACGCGAACTTATCTAACTTGTCAGGACGCACTATACCCAAAGTAATTGGAATCACGGTGAGGCGGCAAGAAAGGGAACCCCATGAGCATAGATAAACTATGTGATTGGGGTGAGTGAGCGCAGCCAACAATGCCGCGTGTTCAAGCATGAAGAGTCAAGTGCGAAGGGTATATGTTTGGTTTTTTACTCTTTTTTCCAGCACGCCTGAGAAGACTTCTCTGGCACCTTTTGCTTGGCCCAGCATTTTAATAATGGTGTCTGTTTTTTCAAAGAGTATTGCCTCTTTTAATTCGGCATAATAGGCTTCAAAATCTGTCAGCATTTCGCAAACAGCCTGCTTGTTTGAAAGAAAAATATCTCGCCAAACAGTAGGATCACTTGCAGCAATGCGCGTAAAATCTCTCAAACCACCCGCAGCATAATCATACAACGCCTCATCTTTTTTCATCGAGACCGCATACATATACGCAAAGGATAATAAATGTGGCACGTGACTGGTTACCGCCAAATACTGATCGTGCTGTGTAACATCCATTATCTCTACCAAAGCACCAACAGCTTCCCACATATTACTCACTGTTTTAAGTGCAAGAGAATCTGTTTCAGCGAGGGGCGTTAAAATGACGGTATGCTGCAAAAACAGCTGCACATTACCCGCCTCTATCCCACTTTTTTCAGAACCCGCTATAGGGTGACCCGGCACAAAAAAAGGCGGTAATACGCCAGAAAATGCTTTGCGGGCAGCTTCAACCACAAACATTTTACTGCTGCCTGCATCAGTAATAATGCACCGATCATTTGGCCGCTTATGCAATGACTGGCTAATCTGAATTAAAAGACCTTCCATTGCACCTAAAGGGGTACATAGCACAATACAATCCGCACCTAATACCGCCTCTTCTACAGAACCATAAACCTCATCCACTATTTTTGCGCTCAGCGCATATTTTTGCGTGGAAACAGACCGACTCAATCCCACCACTTTTTCTGCTACGCCCTTATCTTTTAGCGCCAAAGCTAAAGAACTGCCGATTAACCCAAGGCCAATAATTGTTACCTGACTAAAAAGCTTATTCGTCATTTAAAACCTGCTCTAGCTTCTGTAAAAAAATCTCATTTTGTTTTTCCGTACCAATCGTCACCCGCAAAAAGTTAGGTAGCTCATAATTGGCAACAGGTCTTACAATAATGCCTTTTTTTAATAAAGCGTTATAAATAGGCATAGCCTGCTTATTAAGGTTAAAACAAATAAAATTTCCCAACGAAGGGATAAAGTTTAAACCAAGCTTTGTCAAACCTTGCTCAATCTGCTTCATACCCCGCTGATTAGCACGCTTACTTTCTAAAAGAAAAGCCTCATCATTTAACGCTTCTGTGGCGGCAACCAAAGCAAGATGATTAACATTAAAGGGTTGACGCACACGGTTTAAAATATCAGCCATATCAGGATGTGATACGCCATATCCCACCCTCAAACCAGACAAACCATAGATTTTAGAAAAAGTACGCGTGACGATTAAATTTTGATAGCGAGATAAATAATCAAATCCGCAAGGAAAGGTAGGCTCATCAATATATTCACAATAAGCTTCATCAAGAACAACGAGTACACACTCAGGCACAACAGACATAAACTGCTCAAAATCAGCCCGAGAAAACCACGTACCGGTTGGATTATTAGGATTCGTTAGAAAAATAATCTTTGTTTTAGATGTAACGGCTTGCGCCATTTTCAATAAATCACAACCATAGTTTTTAGCAGGTATTATTTTTATACTTGCATTGACTGATTGTGAGGCCAAATAATAAACAGCAAAAGCATGCTGAGAAATAATTACCTCATCTGCTTCGCACACAAACCCCCTCACCATCAGTTCTAAGACATCATTAGAGCCATTGCCAAGCGTGATGCCTAAAGCACTAAAACCAAACTTTTTTGCTAATGCTTGCTTTAATGCATAACCATTACCATCTGGATATAAATGTACCTGACTTAAAGCATTACAAGCTGCATCGATCGCCCTAGGGCTTGAGCCAAGAGGGTTTTCATTGCTGGCAAGTTTAATAATATTTTTAATGCCTAACTCACGCTCTAATTCTTCAACAGGCTTACCTGGCAAGTACGGACTCAACAACCGAACACCCACATTGGCCAAAGAAATAAAAGTCATGCAAAACTCCGCGCAGTTAGCTTCATCGGGTAGGTTAACAAATATTTTTGAAATGAAAAAAGACTACTTCTTTAATAGGACTTACGCAAAATTGTTCCAGCAAGGCGTCGCGATGAAGACAGTACAAGTCGTACGGCGAAGCGTGACAACGAAGCTGGGCAGTTGAGCGTAAGTCCTATTTAGTGTTCGGTTAACTCAAAAGCATTAAGCCAAACTTTTTCAGTAGCGCTAATAAGCGATGAAGATAACACTAACTGTAATGTTCCTTGATCAGTAGATTGGAGATTTTTAAAAGTTAAAAAACGCATCATATTTCCTGCCACCATGAGAGTCCCTTCGGTATTACTTTTGCCTGTGAGTATATACTTGGTTTTCAAAGGCTGGTTAAAAACATCAGCAGAGCCAAAAACCGTTAAAGAATAAGACTTACGAGGATTTAAACCCGAAAGCACAATGGCCGGAGCAGGCTGCTCTTTTGTTGCAAAAAAACCATCTACCATCGACATCACAGGCATTTCATCAATACCATAACCGATCACAGCCTGAGCAGAAAAATGAGCAAGACCCACACCACCAAAGCCTGAAATGATTTCAAGCTTAATAGGTGTAACCTCACCCAGCTCATTTTGAAGCGTAAGCATTGTTCCTGAATAAGGATTAGTCACCGCATTCCAATTTTGATCTGCTTTGTAACTAACATTGTTTAGTTGATCAAAACCAAAATCAACACCTATCTTTTGTGATAGCGGCGCTTTTTCTGCTTGATAAGCCCGAACCCAGGCTTCATCCATTTTAGAAATACCAATCGCATTTTCCGCAACAACACGGACGTTATTTTCAAGCCTAGACAGGCTATCTCCAATCGGTAGTTGCGCAGGCCCTATTTTAATATCTGGGTTTGATAAAAAAGGCATGCGAGCGCAATCTTCGCAAGCGGACATAATCGTGGCATATTTCTTACCATTAATCTCACCTGCGAAGCTCTGGCCATCAGGAAAGTAAGCTGAACCTACCGGATCAACTTGCGCCTTAACTAGCTCAGAATAAGTCTCCTGCTCACCACGATGAGCGCCATGATGAGCACCCAAAAGGTGCGATACTTCATGTGTAAAAACATACCTTGGGAAAGCTGCTCCATTTATATCTAAAATCGCTACTGTATTTTTCGGTGAATCAGCCAAAACATCTGCCGCTATACCTGCAGAATGTAAAAAATTAAACTGTCCTTTCAGCAATAAAACAGAAATATCTGCTCGACTTTTTAGGCGCGACTCATGCGCACTTTTAAAGGCAACATCTGTTTTATCAAAGTTTCTAAATTTAACCATGTGTCTCATATGAGACAAAAACCAGCCAGCCACTTGAAACGTTGCCTCTTCATGCAAAACCTCTCCTGCAGGAAATTTTTCGACAAAATCATCACTCAGCTCAACAACATCCACCAAACGAAATTGGACGTGAGCCGCCCCTGAATTTTTATAAACTTGGTTAATTTCCGCTATCGAAATATTAATAAGATTACGAATATAAGCACGGCGCTGACACAGCTTTAATGTAACTGGATCTGCTTGAAGACAGTCAACAGAAAGATCAACAAGGGAGTTATCTGTTTCGCACACATGGGGAACTGCTGAAAGCGCTTTCTGAAGATCGTGCTTTACTTTACCCAAACGTAAAAGCGTTTCACAACGATAAGGATTGGTAGGGTCTGCCTTCTGCTCACCACCCGCAATAGAATACGTATCAAGCTCGCCACTCGCCCATAACATAGCTTGCTGAGAATAAACAACCTGAACATCAATCTCAATTTTTTTAAGCGGCTCATTAGTAGGTGCGTTAGTAGATAAAGAGGTGCCAGGTACAACAGTAGAAGCGCCCGAACCAATCAGCACAGGCTGTGGATCTACCGCTTTATTATCACTACCCCGACAGCCCAAGAGCAAAAAGCAACAACATACACAGACTTGAATAGCGCTAAATCTGACAAAACGCGCGAGCTTCTTTTTAGTTTTAATCACACAATTCTTGCCTAAATAACATAAAAAAGACCGAAAAAACATCCTAACTTGTGCGTGGCATTATCGCTAAATACGGCATAAATTGATAGGCTTCAGCGTAATTCTGCCGTCTTTTATATCCAATCAACCCAAGGAGAGCTGCATGCTACTTCCCCGAATTGCCGTTACACCTGGTGAACCTGCAGGTATTGGCATTGATCTTGTTATTGAGCTTGCCGCACACAATCTTGCAGCGGAACTCATCATTATTGCCGACCCAAAAATCATTAAAGCTAGAGCAGAACTTCTCAAAAAACCCCTAAAAATAAATACATACAACCAAGAAACGCCCGACATAACGATAAAAACATCTATGCCATCTCTAACCGTTTTGCCCATTACAGCACCCAAAGAAGTTAAGTCTGGGGAGCCATCAACTGAAAACGCAGGCTATATCCTTCAGACACTTGAAAGAGCCGTAACAGGATGCTTAAACGGCGAGTTTGATGCCATGTGCACAGGCCCTGTCAACAAAGCAATTCTCTGCAAAGCAGGCATTCCCTTTAGCGGCCATACTGAGTTTCTAGCGGAAAAAACACACTCGAAGGAAGTCGTCATGATGCTTAGCTGTGAAGGCTTACGCGTTTCATTGGTCACCACCCATCTTCCCTTATCAGCTGTTTCAGCCGCGATTACCCAAGAAAAGCTTGAAAGCGTTATTCGTGTCACACATACAGCCTTAAAAAGCTGGTTTGGTATTGAATCACCTAAAGTTTCTGTTTTAGGCTTAAATCCACACGCAGGTGAAAACGGCACACTAGGACGAGAAGAAATTGACGTCATATTACCTGTAATTAATAAACTCCAAGGAGAAGGCATGCTGATCAGCGGCCCCGTACCTGCTGATACGGCTTTTACACATAAACGCCTGACCGAGCAAGATGCAGTAGTTGCCATGTATCATGATCAGGGGCTGCCTGTTTTGAAACACTTAGGCTTTGGTAAATCTGTCAATATTTCCCTAGGACTACCTATCATTAGAACATCCGTTGATCACGGCACTGCTTTTGACTTAGCTGGCTCAGGAAAAGCGGACGCGAATAGCTTCATTTATGCTATTGAAATAGCTATTCATATGGCAAGCATTAAAAAAACAGGAAAATCGTTATGAGGTTTCAAAACAAAAAAAGGATGGGGCAACACTTCCTAAAAGATGCTTATTATATTTTGCAAATTATTGACAATATAGATGCGTCACCTTCTGACACAGTTGTTGAAATTGGTCCGGGGCTGGGCGTGCTCACTCAACATTTAATTCGCCAGTGTAAAAAGCTGCACGTTATTGAGTTAGATCGTGATCTGATTCCAAGCTTACTAGAGCAGTTCGGCACAACGCCTCATTTTCAGGTACATCAAGGTGATGCGCTTAAAATAGATTATCAAACATATTACGAAGACACCTTACTAAAAATAGTTGGCAACTTACCTTATAATATTTCAACACCACTCCTTTTTCATTTAATGCAATTTAACAGTATCGTTAGTGATTACACGTTTATGCTGCAGAAAGAAGTCGTTGATCGTATTACTGCAACGCCAGGATCAAGGGCATACGGCAGATTATCTGTCATGTTACAAATACACTGTGATACCAAAAGCTTATTTGATGTACCACCCCAGGCATTTTCACCCCCACCCCAAGTGAACTCAGCGATTGTAAGATTAACACCTCACACGCGTTATCTTAGTACGATAAAAGATCTCAACTTGTTTTCCGCTTTAATTTTAACCGTATTTAATCAACGGCGAAAAACCATGAAAAACAACTTAAAAAATTATCCAATCGCGCTAGAATCACCCTCTATCAGTCATCTTTTAACTTTAAGACCCGAAGACATTAGCGTCGAACAATATATCAACATAGCGAACTTAATATCAGACCATGCAATATAACCCTGAGCTTTACAACATCCAAGTTTCAGTAAAAACAGAATTTTTAGCTTCTGAAAGTGACATCAAAGCCAATAAATACTTTTTTATTTATCACATAACCATTCGCAACAAAGGAAAACTAGCCGCTAAATTACTCAGAAGACATTGGCACATAACAAATGGTGATGGAAAAATTGAAGAAGTAGAAGGAGAAGGCGTTGTCGGACAACAGCCCTATATTGTCCCAGATGGTGATTACAAGTATTCAAGTGCAGCGGTAATCAATACACCTGTGGGTACAATGCATGGCTCTTACCAAATGATCAGCGATGACGGCACCATTTTTACAACCTTAATTTCTGCCTTTACTTTAGCTATTCCCGGCATTCTTAATTAACGTGTAGCGCACGCCTTATTGTTTTTATTGTTCTGGACTAATGTTTATCACGATTGACAAGGAGCAAGGTCATGGATGACCAAAATAAGATTTATCACCCACGTATTAAAAACAGGATAAAAGGCGCAGTAGGTTTTATTTTAGGTATTTTTTTTCATGATAAAACAGAAAGCATTAAAGAAAAATATTTTACAATTAGACCAAAACACCTGACAAAAATAGATGAGTTTATTATTGAAGGGCTGCGCTGGAAGGCGATGTTTTCCAAACAAGACGAAGTTATTGATGATATTCATAAAAATTTTTGGCAGCATGAATCTGCCATTTCTTTTCATGCGAAGCACAGTGATCTTTTTGAAAAAATCTACCTGAAATACTTTCAGGATATTGTTATTTTCCTAACCAATCATACCCAAAAAAACCCTGCCAACTACACACAACTGATTGAAATTGGTACAGGAAGTGGGCAAGTTCTTCATCACTTATCACAAAACCTAAAAACAATTGATCGCTTTATTGGCCTTGACTTGAGCCCAGAGCAAACAGCACGTAATCTTATCCATTACAAAGATACACCTCTTTCATTCATTGGCACAGATGCCTATGAATGGATATTATCTGAAGGAAAAAAAAACACCATTTTCTTAACCCATAATGGGGTGCTAGAATATTTTTCAAATAAAAAACTGGCGCACCTTTTCAGTCAAATTGCGAATCATCTTTCCCCTACATTATTCGCAATCATTGAACCGATTGCACAAGATTTTGACTTAAACACAGTTTTTCAATCCCAACCTTTTGGTAATGACTTTAGCTTCTCTCATAACTACCCCCACCTTTTTGAAAAGGCAGGTTGGCAAATTATATTTATAAAAGAAGTTTATTTTGAAAGCTCAAGAATATTAATGTTAGTTGCACAAAAAACCTAATCCTCAGGAGAAATAAAAAATGAGCGATACCCTTGAAAAACTACAAAAGCTTCTTGAACAAAGAAAAGGGAGCATTGAGGATAACTCTTACGTTGCTAGCCTCTATAAAAAAGGAATAGACGCCATCTTAAAAAAAGTAGGCGAAGAAACGAGCGAAGTTATTATTGCGGCAAAAAATACTGATCAGAAAGAAGAAAAACAAGAATTGATTTATGAAATGGCTGATTTATGGTTTCACTCTATGGTTTTACTGTGTCAGCAAGGCACATCTTACCAGGCCGTGCTATCAGAATTAGAACGCCGATTTGGCACGTCAGGTATTGAGGAAAAAAATACACGCATAAAATAAAGCAACCTGAGCTCGACGTAATTTTCTATCTAACTTTCAATCACAATAGGTGGTATTGGGCAATCTAATAACCATGCGAATAATCTTACCAAATCAGCTTCATCCACTGTAACAAGCTGATCATGCTTGATCGCATCAATACACACTTCAATAATGGGCTGTTTTAACATAGGCGTTAAATTCTGCAAACGCAGCATCCCTATTTGTAACGTATGAACGGATAACTTCACTTCTTGCATATTTTTTGGCTGAGATAACGTACCAAAGCTTTTAAAAAACTGATTATGCGTGCAAGATAACAGTTCATTCGTATAACCACCCACTTGTAAGATAATCATTAAAATATAATGAATATCAGGTAAAACAGGCTTAAATGTATTAAAACAGCGCCTTCTTTTAAAGGTAGGCATGAGCTCCTTTTTTAAAATAAGAAAAATCAAACCTTCAAATAAAGAACGCTGCCTGCTCTGATTACTTACAATCTCATCAATTAGAAGCTTATCAATTAAAATGCCTACTTTTTTAAAAAAAGCCTCTTTACTAACTTGATCTAGACTGCGCAAATCAGACAAAGCCAACTGTAACAAAGGAAATCTCATTTCCTCATGCATAACCTCTAGCACTTGCGTTATTGAGTGAAAAACAGTGAGAAACGTCTCCCCTTCACTTTGCAAAATATGGCGATTTATTTCCTCAAGAGGTTGCTTGTCTTCTTTTAACTTCTCTTCCTTTAACAGCAAATAATAAATAACCGCCTGAGAATAAGCAGGCAAATGTCTATTTAACTGTAATAACTCTGGCAACGAAGCTAAAAAGTGCTTTGCATAATTCAGATGCTGTCCGGATACCCTCCCTACTGATTTTTTCAAAACCTCAGCGGGCGCAGCATGTGCGGCAAACGGAATTGATGTTGATGTTGTCCGCGCTGAAAAGGATGAATATTCAATATCATCTAAAGTGGGCACAACAGAAGATGCTTTTATTTGTGGCTTATTTCTTATGCTCTGATAAAAACCAGGGAAAACCGCCTTAATGCGATCTTCAAGAGGTGGATGCGTCGAAAATAATTGTTTTCTAAAAAAAGAGACAGCCTCACCAAAACAAAAATGACTAATATCCTCTGAGTGCGCAGAAGATAAAATAGAACCATTCATATTGCGCTCAATTTGATATAACGCACCCGCAATACCTTGAGGATTACGAGTGAACTGAACAGAAGAAGCATCCGCTAGAAACTCACGCTGTCTTGATATCGCACCTTTAATAATACGACCGCATAAAACACCCACAAAGCCGATTGAAATAAGCCCCACGCCAAAAATAATAAGCACGCCAGAATTTTTACTTTTTGACCTTCCAGACGGCGGATGGAGAAGGAATTTTCCTAATTGACCTAAACTCTGTATGCCTGCTAAAAAGGCAGTTAATCTCATATTGAGTCGCATATCACCATTTAAAATATGGCTGAATTCATGGCCGATGACACCTTGTAACTCATCACGCGTTAGTTGATCCAGCGCGCCTTTTGTGATCACTAAAACAGTTTCAGTTGGCTCAAAACCTGCCACAAAAGCATTGATACCTTGCTCACGATCTAATAAATAAAGTGAAGGAACAGGCATGCCTGAAGCAATACTCATTTCATCAACAAGATTAACCAATCTTTTTTCTTCCGCAGATTGCGCTTCTTGTGCTGCGAGGAGACGCCCACCAGCCCATTGCGCAATGACAGAACCGCCGCTTTTAAGCTGTATCGTTCGCACTAATGTGACAAGTAAAATTGACACCAGCGTGCAACCTACAACACCCAAACCAATAGGCTGCCCAAGCCATTGAAAAAAAGTTAGCACAGCTTGATCTCCTGTTGCCCCTAGAGCAGAGAAGATCACGCCAGACACACAAATATAAACGAGCAGCGTGACAAGTAGCACGATAATAACGAGAGAGATTAAAAAATAACACGCCAGCAAAGCCGTCTTACGACGTGCTTGCTCTTGCGCCATAAAAAAATTCATCTTAAGAAAAACTCACCTTGACAGCCGCTTTTGCGGCAGGATCATCTAAAAGGAATAACTCAGCCGCACGAAATGAGCCTGCAACTAAACTATTGGGAAACTGTTCACGATAAGTGTTGTATTGCATCACTGCATCGTTATATGCCTGCCTAGCAAAACTGACTTTATTTTCAGTAGAGCTTAACTCCTCCATCAAATTAGACATCGTTTGACTGGCTTTAAGATCAGGATAACTTTCTGCAACAGCATAAAGCTTAAGCAAAGACTGATTTACAGCACGCTCAGCTTCAGCAAGCTGCTTAACTTGACCCTCTTGAGCTTGGCCTTTCAAACCATTTGCAATCTCGCTAGCTTGATTTCGCGCGTTAACAACAGCCTCAAGGGTTTCACGCTCGTGAGACATATAGCCTTTAGCAGTCTCTACCAAGTTAGGAATTAGATCGTAACGTCGTAGCAATTGAACATCAATCTGAGAAAACGCATTGGTAAACATATTGCGCAAGCTAACAAGCTTGTTATAGATGCTAACGAAATAAAACACCGTTAACAGAAGGATAGACAACACAATAATTCCAGCCATGTTTTTGCTCCCACCGTCATTAATCTAAAAATGCTATGGATTAATTAAAGCGTGTGTAAAAGAGCAAAACAAGGAGAAATATATGCTTTCTTTAGGGGGACAGCTTTAGGGGGACAAAATAGCACGCTCAAATTCGGGGCGAAAATACTTAAGTGCACTTTGTAAAGGTTCCATCGCACCGGGTGCATGCGCACAAAAAGTTTTGCCAGGGCCGAGCAAACGAGTCATTTGCTCTAACACTTCAATATCACCTCTTCGACCCTCACCATGCTCTAGCGCATGCAGTAACTTAACCGTCCACGGCAAGCCATCACGGCATGGCGTACACCAACCACAAGATTCTCGCGCAAAAAACTCTTCTAAATTACGAAGGACAGATAATAAATTCTGTTTATCATCAACCACTGTCATTAAACCCGTTCCCATCCTGCTACCGGCACCTGCAATAGAGGCATAATCCATTGCTAAATCAAGATGCTCAGGCATGAGAAAATCAGTGGAAGCACCACCTGGCAACCAACATTTTAAGCCCAATCCCTCTTGCATGCCGCCGGCATACACCTCAAGAATTTCGCGGCCGGTTGTACCAATCGGCAGCTCCCACAAACCAGGATATTTCACTCTGCCAGATACGCCGTAAAGCTTAGTGCCTGCATCCGTACTTTTACCGCACGACAAACCCCGAAACCATTCGCCACCACGCAAAATAATGTGTGGAATATTTGCAAGTGTTTCAACATTATTCACAACAGTAGGCTTACCCCAAAGACCAGAAATTTGAGGAAAAGGTGGTTTTGCCCGTGGATTAGCACGCCTTCCCTCTAACGAATTAATTAAAGCAGTCTCTTCACCGCAAATGTAACGCCCCGCACCAGTATGAACGTACAGATCCATACTCCAGTCGCCACCTAAAATATTTTTACCTAAATATCCCGCCGCTTTTGCTTCTGCAATGGCTTGATTTAGGCGCGCGGCCGCTTCGACATACTCACCGCGCAAAAATATATAAGCTCTTGTCGCTTGAATGGCATAGCCAGAAATAATCATCGCCTCAACGAGCTGATGAGGCAAATATTCCATTAACCAACGATCTTTAAAAGTACCCGGCTCCATCTCATCCGCATTACAAACTAAATAGCGCTTCAAAGATAAGTCAGTCATGGGGATAAGCGACCACTTAACGCCCGTTGGAAAACCTGCACCGCCACGACCTCGCAAATTAGCATCTTTCACCATTTGCATGACCTGTGAAGGGCTCATATCTTTCATAACCTTATGAAGGGCTGCGTAACCTTCTAGCTTTTCATAAGCATGAATATCAAGCACAGGAATGTCATCACGCACACGCCAAGTGAGCGGATGCGTTTCGGCAGAAATTACACCTTGCATATTGAAGTTCATGAATACTTCTCCAGTAAAGCATCAACACTCGCAGGCGCTAGCTTGCAATAAGTATCATCATCAATCATGAGAACAGGCGCTTTGTCGCACGCACCCAAACAACAAATAGGCAATAAAGTAAAACGACCATCCGCTGTCGTTTGCCCTAACTGAATGCCTAGTTTTTCACATAAAGCATCACGAACATTTTCATACCCTGTAAGAAAACAAGAAATGCTATCGCACACTTTAATAACATGACGACCGACAGGCTGACGAAAAATAAGATTATAAAATGTCGCAACACCTTCAACATCAGGTGCTGGAATACCTAGCACTTCAGCAATAGCCTCAATCGCCCCATCAGGCACCCAACCATACTGTGCTTGCACCACTTTCAAGGCATCAATCGAAGCCGCACGAGGATCCTCATAATGAGTCATGTCATGCTCAATTGTTTTACGCTGATCCTCGGACAAAAGGAAAGGTGTAACGCTCAAGGTATCGTGAACTGGGATTCTATTATCTGAAGTTTTCATATTATCTATCAACATCCGCCATCACAAAATCGATACTTGCTAAGTATGCTATTAAATCCGGAATCATACTGCCCCGAATCACCGAAGGAATTTGCTGTAAATGAGGAAAGCTAGGGGTGCGAATATGCGTGCGATAACTCATCGTTCCGCCATCACTCACAATACTGTAACTATTAATTCCTTTCGTCGCTTCAATCAGCTGGCTAGTCTCGCCAGCAGGAATAACAGGCCCCCAAGATACACTCACAAAATGAGAAATAAGCGTTTCAATATCTTGCAAAGTACGTTCTTTCGGTGGAGGACAGGTCAGCGGATGATTCATTTTGTAAGGACCTTCAGGCATATGATCAAGGCACTGCTTAATAATACGAAGGCTTTGACGCATCTCTTCAATACGCACTGTACAGCGGTCATACGCATCTCCATTCTGAGCAGTAGGAACATCAAACTCAAACTGATCATAGCCAGAATAAGGGCGCGCCTTGCGAAGATCGTAAGCCAAACCGGTTGCCCGCAAACTAGGGCCAGTAACGCCCCACTCTAATGCTTCTTTTGTATTGTACTGAGCAACACCGATCGTTCTTGCGCGTAAAATACTGTTCTGAATAGCGGCTTTCTCATACTCTACTAAACGTTTAGGCATCCAGTTTAGAAAGTCGAGAACAAGTTTTTGCCAACCGGTAGGCAAATCATGCGCAACACCACCAATACGAAACCAAGCCGGATGCATGCGAAAACCAGTAATCGCCTCAATAACATCGTAAGCTTTGCGTCGATCAGCAAACATAAAAAAGATAGGCGTCATTCCGCCGACATCCTGAATATAGGTGCCTAAAAAAAGTAGATGACTGGTAATACGGAAAAATTCAGCCAGCATGATACGGATATACTTAATACGATCAGAAACCTCAATACCCGCTAGCTTCTCAACAGCCAAGATATAAGGCAGGTTATTCATCACCCCACCAAGATAATCAATTCGATCGGTGTAAGGGATATAGGTATGCCAAGACTGACGCTCTGCCATTTTCTCAGCACCACGATGATGGTAACCAATGTCCGGCACACAATCGACAATCTCTTCTCCATCAAGCTGCAACACAATACGAAAAGCACCATGCGCACTAGGATGGTTTGGGCCAAGATTAAGAAACATAAAATCAGCATCTTCAGAGTAACGCTTCATGCCCCACTCTTCAGGCTTAAAACGAAGCGCTTCTTGCTCAGCCTGTTGTTTTGCAGCATCCAGCATAAAAGGATCGAACTCTGTCGCCCGCGCAGGGTAGTCTTTTCTTAAAGGATGTCCTTTCCAAGTTCTAGGCATCATAATGCGGAAAAGATTAGGGTGTCCCGCAAAAGAAATGCCAAATAAATCCCACGCTTCACGCTCATACCAATTCGCATTTGGCCAGATAGGCGTTACGGTTGGAACAGAAAGATCAGTAGAGGAAAGCGCAACTTTAATACGAATATCGCTATTTCGTTCAATCGACATCAAATGATAAAAAACAGTGAAATCAGAGACAGGCTGTCCATGCCGATGAATACGCACTCGCTCGTCAATTGCGCTTAGGTCATACAGCATCACATAGGGACGCGTAACGTTACGCAAAAATCGTAATACTTCAATAAGTCGCTCACGCGGCACCCAAAAAGTAGGCGCAACATCTTGCGTTGGCTGGAAGGTACAAACAGAACTACCAAAACGCAGTTCCAATTCTTGCCCTATATCATACTTAGCCCCATCTAAACGGGAAAAAACGGCTTCATTTTGCATCATTCGTTTATTCGTTATTTAACCTTTAAAGCAAGAAAACACCGATACATTTTATACGTGATCAGGCGTTCTTAAGTTCGTTACTTGTATGCGGCTTTCGCACTTAACATCTCTTTGGGCAGGCATGTTTGCCTTATAAATACCTTGATCACCCACCACCCAAGAAAGGGGTCGGCGCTCTTTACCTATAGACTCCTGCAACAACATTAAGCCTTGCAAAAAAGCCTCAGGACGAGGCGGACAACCTGGAATATAGACATCGACAGGTAAAAACTTATCAACACCCTGCACGACAGAATAAATGTCATACATACCACCAGAATTAGCGCACGCACCCATGGATATCACCCACTTAGGCTCAAGCATTTGCTCATAAAGCATTTGAATAACCGGCGCCATTTTTATAAAGCAGGTGCCGGCAATTACAATAAAATCAGCCTGCCGTGGCGAAGCTCGAATGACTTCAGCACCAAAACGTGCAACATCATGTGGCGCAGTAAAAGCAGTTGCCATTTCAACATAACAGCAAGACAAGCCAAAATTATAAGGCCAAAGTGAATTTTTCCGTCCCCAGTTAACAGCTGAGTGAAGCACGGTTTCCAGCTTACCCATAAAGATACCCTTATGAACTTGATCATCCAAAGGATCGGGTACTGTTTCACGCTCTTCCATCGGGTAACGATGCCTAGCTTCAGGGTCTATGCGTGTTAACGTGTAATCCATAAAAATAGCCTCAAAAACGGTAAGACTGAAGTGTGCTCTTGATTCACTTAATTAACTGTTCTTGCCTGCGTTCAAGCGAGCCTGATTCATGCGGCGGCGACGTGATTCAGGCGCCCAATCTAATGCGCCTAAACGCCAGATATAAACAAGCCCTACCAACAATACAAAAATAAAAATAACAGCCTCTATAAAACCAACCCAACCTGCCTCACGAAGGGCAACCGCCCAAGCATATAAAAATAAAGCTTCGGCATCGAATATTACAAAAAAAACAGCGACCAAATAAAACTTAGCAGAAAAGCGCAAGTGAGCCCCGCCAACGGAAACAATACCTGACTCAAAAGGCTCATTTTTAGCGCGCGCCCAAAATCGGCCACCCAATAAAACAGGGATAGACAACATGAAGCCACAAATAAGAAAAATGCCGCCTAAATAGACAGCAAACGCCCAATACTGAGCAACGGCATCCTGATTCACTGACACTTTTAGCTCCCATTAATGTCTGAAGGGGCATTAGATTAAATGCATAAACTAAGGCGCTCAGAATAAATAAAATAACGCCGGTAATCATAGGTTATTTATCTAGAACTTTCCAATATTATCAGCAACATAGATCCAATTTGCCACCAAGCGATGCTCACCGATACACATCACCCCAAAAAACCAAGTCTTATCCTAATAGGACTTACGCAAAACTGTTTCAGCAAGGCGTCGCGATGAAGACAGTACAAATCGTACGGCGAAGCGCGATAACAAAGCTGGGGCAGTTTTGCGTAAGTCCTGCCTAAACAAGATCTGAATCGCCCCCCATAACAAACCACTCTTTTTCAGGGCTGATACCAGAATCAATATTTGAATAAACATAAAAACGAGGCTTTTCTTTCGCCCGCCTAAAACCAAAACTAAGTAAGGAGGCTTTCAATGAAGAGCTGGAACAAATGCAACTCAACAATAAAGAGTGAGCACATTCCTGTCTAAAAGTTTTAATAATTAAATTCATAACCTGGCTGTCATTAGCAGGACCAACATAATCAATTAAAGACGAAAGCCGCTCTCCCTTTTTAAAAACACCGAGACCACGCAAAACACCTTTTTCTTTAACTAAAATAAGCTGTAGTGACTCTAAAGGATAGGCACCATATTTCCACTGAATATACTTATAATCCCTTACAACAATATTGGTATAACCATCTTTCACTTGATGCCATAAATCATCAATTGACTTTGGCGCACGTGACGCATCAACAACGGAAGACTCAAGTAAACCTTTATTTAATCTTCGGTAGTAATTCTTAAAAACATACACATATTGAATAAGCGACTTTATAAAATCTCTTAATCCAGAAAGGCGGTTGGTGAAAAAAAACTGCTCTATATCACAATTAACATGGTAACCACGCTTACGCATAATAGACTCTTGAGCATCACTAATACCCAAACCTAGCACAACATTACCGGATTGTTTAACGACGTCAACCAGCTTGCCGCCATAGCCCTTACCCCGACATTCAGGCGATAAAATCGTATCAAAACTCCAAACCCCTTCAATATACTGATCACCATACTTCAACATAATGGGCATAAGGCCGTTATAACCAATCACTTTATTATCGTGCACAACACAGACACCAGCACCACCTACCGCTGCTCTAAAAGGATTTTCTACGTGTTCCCAGCGCCACAACGTCTTCTTTTCTTCAGCATAACCTCGCTCCTTGCCCTGAGACAATAAAGCAATAACATGATCACGATCTTCTTCTTTATAATCACGGAACATAATCTACACACGCTCTACAGTTTTTAAATGGGTATTAGGTATTAGGTATTAGGTATTAGGTATTAGGTATTAGGTATTAGGTATTAGGTATTAGGTATTAGGTATTAGGTATTAGGTATTAGGTATTAGGTATTAGGTAATTAGAGGGGGCACAAGTTAGCCGGGAAACAATAAGCGATAACTCATATCCACCAGACTCACCCGAGAAGAAACTCTCTTTAATTGACTTAAATCATCTTCAGCATAAACAAAACCTTCTTGAGTTGTCACTGCAACATCATAACAAACTTTAACGAGATCGACAGCATACGCAGTATAATCACCATTAGGATAGCAAAATGTTTTTATAGGCTTGCCAAGTAATTGCTCAAGCTGTGACTTTGAAGTACTGACCTCATAATTAATGGTTTCATCAGAAACCGTTGTCAAAATCGGATGTGTAGCGGTATGCGAGCCCACCTCAATACAAGAAGGCAAATTTTGAGCATCTTGCAGACTCATAATCTCATAAGACTGCTTCATTTGTTCGGTATAGCTTTGCACACCAAACTCACGCCTTAAATAATCCATTAAAAACAACCTTCTTGCCTGAGGCCATTTCTTTGCTTTTTCTATATAGGCTTTGGTAGCCTGAAGCGGCGCATCACTAAAATTAAGATCAGTCGTAGCACGCGCAATATCCTTATCATCAAGTAAAGACAGCCTGCAAAAAAGCTCATGATTCCACATCATTTGACCACCTTCTAACAAGCCACTAATTAAATAAAAAGTAGCTTTAGCATGATATTTTTTGATAAGCGGCGCAACTATTAACGCATTATTTCTCAAGCCATCATCAAAAGTCAGCACAATAGGCGGCTTACCAGAAGATGTTTGGAAGTTGTTTTTTAATAGCTGGGGAATCTCTGTCGCAAAAAAAGTTTCAAAATGATGCGTTAAAAACCGTAAGTGCGACTCAAAAACACCAACAGGAAAGTCGATATCATCTACACCGTGATACATCACAATTCTAAGTTTTTTTCTGCCAATAGCATAAACAGAAAGATGCTGGGTAAGAAAGAGTATGCCCTCTTTTATAGCCCGGACAAAATGCTTCTTCATGACACCACCCTAAAATAGCTAAAAAAAATAACCCTCAAAAAAAATTATAAAATAGCGCGAATTATATCAATAATAGGTTGAGGATAAACACCCATAGCCACAACTAGCAAAGTCGTTAAAATAACCATAATCCCCCCTAATCGATGCCCCCAATCACTAGAAGCATCCATTGCATAAGGAGCAGTTGCGGGAAGATACAAAGTTACAATAACTCTTAAGTAATAATAAATACCTAATGCACTACCTAGAACTAAAGCAGCTAATAAACCCCACAGATGAGCATCAACGCCTGACATGACAACATAAAATTTACCAATAAAGCCAGCAGTTAAAGGCACCCCTGCCAAAGACAGCATCATCGGCGTAAGCACTGCCGTTAAATAAGGGCGACGCCAAAAAAGACCGCGATAATCCTCAAGCATATCCGCATCTTTTGAACTAAAGGGACTAGAAACAAGTGAGATGACGCCCATCACACATACATTTGTTAAAATATAGGCCAATAAATAAACAGCTATGACTTCTTGAGAAAAATGACCGCCAGCAACAACTGCAATCAGCAAATAACCAAAGTGAGCAATAGAGGAATAACCCAAAATTCGCTTTAAATTCTTCTGCATCAGCGCTAAAAGGTTGCCAACAATAATAGAAAGGACAGAAGCTAAAATAAGTAGATCAGAGATAATATGCTGCTGGTTTAGCCCTGTATCTAACAAAAAACGAATAAAAGCGGCAAAGACAGCAACCTTGCTTGCCGTTGCCAAAAAAGCGCCGACAGGCGCAGGCGCGCCCTCATAGACGTCAGGCGTCCATAAGTGAAAGGGCACCAAAGAAAGCTTGAAAGCAAAACCAACAAACATCATCGCAACGCCGCCTAAAACAACTGGGCTTTGCGCAAAAGGGACTGAACCTAAACCTGTTTTTAAATCAGAAAACGATAACCCTCCTAACTGTGAATAAAGTAATGCCATACCAAATAAAATAAAGGCAGAGGCTGCGGCGGAGAGAATCATATATTTAATACCGCCCTCCAAAGAGAAAACACCAGGCGTACGAAACGTATAAGCAATCATGCCATAAAGTGGTACAGATAAAATTTCCAACCCAATGAATAATGACGCCATATGACGACTACATGCCAATACCAAACCACCGATTGTCGCAATACATAAAAGCAAATAGACTTCTTCTTTATTATCTGCAAAACCTTCAACATAAGCATTAATTAGCGTGGAAGAAGCTAAAGCACAAATCAGGATCATCGCCATATACAAACAAGCATGACCATCAATAATCATTAAAGAAGTTAAAGGTTGTACGCCTTGATGCCACGAAAAATAAATTGAAAAAAGCGCCATATTCAAGCCCAGCACAGTGGCTGTTGCTGTCCACCAGTGATTACGCTTGACTGAGATCATAAGCATCACAACAAGCACTGTTGCAACAACCAATAGAATAGGAAGAAAAGAGATGAGTTGCGAAATTGTCAGTTCCATGATTTTTTATTGACCAGCTTTAGCGGTTATAACGGAGGACATAGCCTTAATTGAGTTCAGAGAATCTGCTGAAGTATTAAGTAAGTGCTGTGGATATAAACCAATCCATAATAACGACACCATTAAAATCAACATCAAACAAGACTCTCGAAAAGATAAATCCTCAAGCAAAGACTCTGATTTACTTGGCCCATAAAAAGCCTTTTGCATCATTACTAAAGAATAAATAGCCGAAAGGATAAGCCCTACCGCCGCTAAGGCAGTAATAACGGGTGCAACGGCAAAAGTACCTAAAAGTATTAAAAATTCACCGACAAAATTTCCAAGACCGGGCAAACCTAAAGAGGCAGCGACAAAAAAAAGCGCCATGAAAGGCAAATATGACATGCGACCCCATAAACCGCCCATTTCACGCATATCACGTGTATGCAAACGCTCATAGAGCATGCCGCAAATAATAAATAAGGCGCTCGCTGAAATACCATGAGCAATCATTTGAACAACGACGCCCTGAAGCGCAAGCGTTGAACCAGAAAACACACCGATTAAAACAAAGCCCATATGAGAAACGCTGGTATAAGCAATAAGCCGTTTAATATCTGTCTGAACAAAAGCCATCATTGCCCCATAAATGATCCCCAACACACCTAAGGTCATCGCAATAGGCGCAAAAGAATGAGCGGCTTCTGGGAAAAAAGGCAATAGAAAACGAAGCAAGCCATAAGCGGCTGTTTTAAGTAACAAGCCAGCCAAATCAACACTACCGGCTGTAGGCGCCTGACTATGCGCATCCGGCAACCAAGAATGAAAAGGCAATACAGGAAGCTTTACAGCAAAAGCCACAAAAAAACCAAGCATTAACAAATACTGCGTTTCAAAAGACATGGGCGTATGACGTAAAGCTTCATAATCAAATGTAAAAACACCCGTTGCATGGTAATGCACCAGAACCAACCCCAGGATTGCTAGCAACATCAGCATTCCGCTGGCTTGGGTAAAAATAAAAAACTTATTTGCAGCATAAAGGCGATCGCGCTTACCGTCTGAAGATCTATGCCCCCATAAGGCAATCAAGAAGTAAGTCGGTACTAACATGACTTCCCAAAAAAAGAAAAACAAAAACAAATCAAGCGCAAGAAATACGCCGATAACGCCACCTAAACTCCAAAGTAAACACAGGTGAAAAAAGCCGACATTACGCTGAATTTCTCGCCAAGAGCAACCAACAGCCATAATACCAATCAGACCAGAGAGAATAATGAGCGGCAATGAAAGACCATCTATTGCTAGATGAAAACTAATACCAAAACGATCAATCCATGGCGCCTGAAACTCTACTTGCCATTTAGATTGCTGACTCAAAGCTTCCGATAAAACGTAGTCGCCGGTAAACCAAAGGTGCAATCCTAAAATCAGCACCAACGTCATGCTCAATAAGGCAATCCAGCGTGGAATACCCAGGCCAAATCTCTCAAATTGCCAACATAATAATCCACCGATAATCGGTATCAAAACGATCCAAATTAAAATCATTGCAGGCTGGCTCTCTCCATTGGGTTACATCATTACCGCGGCAATCACAAGCACTGCCCCAGCCGCCATTGTTGCCAAATACCATCTGACCTGACCATTCTGACTGATACCCAAAATGTCATGAGTCAACTTTGCTGTACGAGGCAATAAATCAATCGCCTGATCGATAAGATCATCTTTATTTAAAGTTGATAAAGAAACATAAGGCTTCACAAACAAGAAGCTGTATAAAGCATCAAAGGCAAAACCACTCTTCCACCAAGAAGAAAGGAAAAGGCCAGCCTGACTTTTTGCAATATTATTAACATGACGCCTATTGCCAAGAAAAAGAAAAGCAGCCACACCCACACCCACAAAAACGACGATTGCAGAAATAAATTCAAGCAAGTGTTTCATGCTCTTATCTTGATGAAGATGCTCTGGCAATACACCCTGTAAAGGAGGATGAATCAACGCACCGATAAAAGTCGATAACACCAATAAAACAACTAAAGGAATAGCGTAGGAAATACCTTTATTCTCATGAGCGTGAGCATGTGACTCCCCATGAAACACGACAAAAATCAAACGAAAAGTATAAAGCGCTGTTAAAAAAGCACCCAATAAACCTGACAAAAATAAGTAAAAATGATCGGCCGCAAAAGCCTCCCAAAGAATCTCATCTTTACTATAAAAACCAGCCGTAATGAAAGGGAAAGCAGCTAACGCGGCGCCGCCCACCAAGAAACAAGCATAAACCAAAGGCAATTTCTTTCTCAGGCCACCCATTTTAAAAATGTCTTGCTCATGATGACAAGCAACAATGATTGCGCCTGCCGAGAGAAATAAAAGCGCTTTAAAAAAAGCGTGTGTCATTAGGTGGAAAATAGCCGCATGCCAAGCACTCACACCCAAAGCTAAAAACATATAGCCAATTTGACTCATCGTAGAATAAGCCAAGATACGCTTAATATCAGTTTGAACAAGTGCCGCAAAACCTGCCAAAAGCAATGTAACCGCACCAATCACACCCACTAGCATTTGTACTTGAGGCGCAAACTCAAACAAGGTATGCGTACGCGCAATCAAATATACACCCGCCGTTACCATCGTTGCAGCATGAATTAATGCAGAAACAGGTGTAGGGCCTGCCATTGCATCTGGCAACCAAGTCTGTAAAGGCAATTGTGCAGATTTACCCACAGCACCACCCAACAACATTAAAGCAGCAAAAGATAAAACCAATGAATCAGGATGGGCTGCTGCATAATCAGGCACACGCGCTAAAATTTCCTGAATATTAAGACTACCTAACGCATGATAAAGCGTAAATAACCCCATAATCATAAAGGTATCGCCCACACGGGTAACGACAAAAGATTTAAAAGCGGCCGCACCGTTAGCAGAGTGACGAAAATAAAAACCAATAAGCAAATAACTACAAAGCCCCACACCTTCCCAGCCTAAATAAACAAAAATGAGATTATCAGCAAGAACCAGAAACAACATGCTGGTAATGAAAAGGTTCATATAAGAAAAGAAGCGCGCATAGCCATCATCGCCGCGCATATACCAAGAAGCAAAAAGATGAATAAAAAAACCAACGCCCGTCACAACACCAAGCATCGTAAGAGAAAGACCATCAAGGCGCAGAGCAAAATCAGGGGCAAAATCGCCCACTACCATCCACGTCCACAAAATATCAACAAAAGCCCCACCTGGCGGTGTTTGCTGCATAAAATCATAACCCACCCACAATGCTGTAAGAGCAGATAATAAAATCGATCCAACGCCCAAAATAGCCGCACCATTTTCAGACAGTCGCTTATTTAAGCCAGTAAGAAGAATAAAACTGATCAATGGAAATAAAAAAGTCAAAAAAAGCAGATTCATCCGCGCATCTCGCTAGCTTTATTAATATCAAGAGAACCAAAGCGACGATAAAACTGAAGCACAATGGCAAGCCCCACACTGGTTTCAGCAGCAGCCAAAGTTAAAATCAAAATAAACATAATTTGGCCATCTGGCTGACCCCAACGACTACCGCCCACAACAAAAGCTAAAGCCGCCGCGTTCATCATGACTTCAATACACATCAACATAAATAAAATATTGCGACGAACAATAAGGCCAATAAACCCCAAACAAAATAAAGTCATCGACAAGGCCAAGCCATGCCACATTGGAACTTCAATCATGATCACCTCTTTCATTGCGAATGCCTGCAATATGAAAAGCAACCACTAAGGCTGCAAGCAATAACAAGGAAGCTAATTCAACTGCCAATAAATAAGGGCCAAACAAGGCAATACCTACCTGCTTAGCACTAACAATATTGCCGCTCGTTGCTACAAAATTTTGCTCAGAAGCCAATAGGTAAACAAGCTGTGAAAGCAAAATAGAAGAGAGTATAACAGGCCCTATCCATGCTTTAGGCTGTAACCACAAGCGCTCCTGACGAACACTCACCTCGCCTAAGTTTAAAATCATCACCACAAATACAAAAAGAACCATAATTGCACCAGCATAGACAATCACTTCCAAGGCGCCAGCAAATGGAGCGCCGAGCAAGAAAAAAATCATTGCAACCGCTAATAGCGACACAATAAGATTTAACAAAGCATGAACAGGATCAGTATTTGAAATGACCCGTATCGTTGTAATAATCGCTATAAAAGCTGAGATATAAAAAGCAAATTCCACATTCAGTCCTTCTTAAAAAATCAACGCTCTTAGGAAAGCGCTTTAAGGCATTAAACTTTTAACATTAATAGGCTCAGCTTCATTTTGAGCCGCACCCTTTGGCTTACCTGCAATAGCAAGACCGGCAACGCGATAAAAATTATAATCAGGGTATTTTCCAGGGCCTGAAATTAATAAGTGCTCTTTCTCGTACACTAAATTTTGCCGATCATACTCGCCCATTTCAAAGTCTGGCGTGAGCTGAATTGCGGTAGTTGGACACGCTTCTTCACAGTAACCACAAAAAATACAGCGTGAAAAGTTAATACGAAAAAACTCAGGATACCAACGACCATCTTCTCGCTCTGCTTTCTGTAACGCAATACAGCCCACAGGACACGCCACCGCACACAAATTACAAGCCACACAACGCTCTTCACCATCAGGATCACGCGTTAATACAATTCTTCCTCGATAGCGTGGTGGCAGATAAACTGCTTCCTCAGGATATTGAATCGTATCGCGCTTACGAAAAGCATGCATAAACACCATGATTAAGCTGCGAATCTGGCTCCAAATTCCTCTTACGGCTTTTACAAACATCTAGCGCTCCTAACCTGCACTTAATACAACCGCTGCTGTCACAATTAAATTCAGCAGCGTTAAAGGTAAGCATATCTTCCAACCTGCATCCATCATCTGATCATAGCGTGGCCTCGGTAGCGCTGCGCGTATCAAAATAAAGAGCATAATGAAAAAGCCTGTTTTTAATAAAAACCAAACAATCGGCGGAAGAAAAGGACCCTGCCAGCCACCAAAAAACAAAGTAACCAATAGAGCCGAAACCACAACAACGCCGACATACTCGCCCACAAAAAACATACCCCATTTCATGCCGGAATATTCAGTATGGTAACCCGCTGCAAGCTCTTGCTCAGCCTCTGGCAAATCAAAAGGGCTGCGGTGCGCTACAGCAACACCTGCCATTGCAAAGGTAATAAAACCAAAAAACTGCGGAATAATAAACCACATTTCTTTCTGCGCTTCGACAATCTCTCTTAAGTTAAAGGAACCCGCCATTGCAACCACACCCATTAAAGAAATACCCATGAATACTTCATAAGTAATGGTTTGTGCGGCAGAACGTAATCCGCCTAACAGTGCATATTTACTATTACTAGACCAACCGGCAAAAATAACGGCATAAACAGCAAGACCTGCCATTGCAAGAAAGAATAAAATACCAATATCAAGATCAATCACGCCCCAATCAGGCGTAATAGGAATAACAGCGAAAGAAATTAGTAGTGCGCTCATCGCAACGGCCGGGGCAATCCAAAAAGTGAGCCGATCAGCAAAAGGAGGCGTCCAATCTTCCTTGAAAAACATTTTAATCATATCAGCTACAAGCTGAAAAATACCAAAAGGTCCCACCCGATTAGGCCCATAACGATCTTGCCAAAGCGCTAATAATCGACGCTCAATAAAACTTAAGAGCGCAGCAAAAATCACCGTCCCCAACAATATAACGACCGCTTTAAAAACAGCGATCAGAATATTGATGGTTTGAGGGTCAAAATCAATCATACGTGGGCCACCTTTCTTAACTGTGCAAACACGCCAAAATTAACAACGGGCATTCCAGGAAGACCCACCGGAATACCTACCGCACCTACCGCTAAATACTTATGCGCTGTAACAGGCAACCGTAACGCATGAGATCCTAAGGTAACCTCTATCTTTTCGCCCTCACTGAAGCCAAAAAGTGCAATATCAGCACTACAAAGTGCAACATAAGGCTCAGGAATATGAGACTCAACCGGGGCTGACAAAGAAGATAATTCTTCACTACCAAATAAATGATAAAGAGGGACGCACAACCTCTCATCGGTTTTTATCGCGGCAGGAGCGGGCAACTCGCACTCAAAGTAAGCAGTTAATTTGCCAGAGGGGGCAATAAGACGCACACCCGGATCACCATGATGTAAATGACCGCCTACTTCATCTTGAAATTTATTCCAAGCCTGAGGAGAGTTCCAGCCAGGCGCCCAAGCAAACGGCGTTAAAGCAGCAGGCGCTTGCGTGCCTCTATAACCTTCCATACTGAAGTTTAGTGCACTATCTTTATCTACAGACGCACGCGGCTCATGCACAGAAATATTCGCGCGCATTGCCGTTCTTCCACTATAACGGTGTGGCTGACGCGCAACCTTTCCACTCAACATGCGAAATGAAGCTTGAGGCGCAGCGTCCACCACTTTTGCAAGAGACAAATGCGCTTTGGCACAAGCAGCAGTTGCTTCATCAAGCTGCGTCCATAAAAATGGCTGGCCATGTAATGAGCTATGTAACGCATGAAGCCAGCGCCAGCCATCTTTAATTTTACAAGTAGGATCAGTATAAACAGGATCATAAACATCAAAAAAACGCTGCGCACGCCCTTCTTGGTTAACAACGGTACCAGATGCTTCTGCAAAACTTGCCGAAGGAAAAACAATATGGGCTTTTTTAATGGTTGCCGTTGCCTGATGATCCATCACAACAACCGTCTTAGCGGCAGCTAACGCTGCATCTACCACTTTACGATCTAGCCTGCGATACAAGTCATTTTCTGCAATAACAACAACATCAGACTCACCACTTGAGAGCTTAGCTAAAGCCGCATCAAGCGAATGACCGCCCATCATAGCGCAACCTAAACTATTCACTTCCTGCACAACCAAAGAGAGGGCGCAATTCTTACCTTTCTTGTGTAAAGCAATCACAATATTGGCTGCCGCATGAAGACAAGCCTCATTCATTAAGCTCGTACCAGCAATAATCACAGGCGAGCTTGCCCCAAGCAGTGAAGCTGCAACGGCAGATGCCCACTGATCCATTTCATTTTGCACACCATTAATAGTGGGTGCCTCAGCATCTATTGCGTGCGCCACAGCAAACCCTGCCCTTGCAATATCATCAGGCGTGCTTCGATAATTTAGCGTGGCCGCATCATCAAGCTTGGTCGCATCAACACAAGCTATAAATAAAGGGTTTTTCTCATGCTGACCAATATTTGCAATTGCTTCAGCATGCCAGTCAGGAATTTTTTTCTCAGCCGCAAGCGCCGCTGCTTTTCCTCTGACCGATTGACGCACAGCCATTGCCATGCGTGGTGCTGTTTGCGTTAAATCTTCACCCAATATCAAAACTGCATCTTTATCTTCAATTTCGCGCAAAGCAGGAATAGTTGCTGGTGAATGAGCCAATAACTCAAACGCTAAGCGTGTTAAACGTAAATCTGCTTCATTCATGCCGCTAAAAAAGTGCTGCTCACCAACAAGTTCACGCAAAGCAAAGTTAGTCTCTAAGCTGGCACGAGGAGAACCAATACCAATAACGCGTTTTGCATTTTTTAAAATAGCTAAGGTTGTATCAAGCGCATCATCAATTGATAAATTTTTATCTTCGCCCTGACGACGAAGATAAGGCTCACGAGGACGATCTTTACGATTCACATAACCATAACCAAAACGACCGCGATCACACAAAAAATAATGATTTACTGAGCCGTTATAACGATTCTCGATGCGACGCAACTCACCATATCTCTCACCGGGACTCGTATTACAGCCCACAGAGCACTGCTGACAAATACTAGGTGCAAACTGCATATCCCACTTACGGTTATAGCGCTCAGAATGGGTTTTATCTGTAAATACGCCCGTAGGACAAACCTCTACCAAATTACCCGAAAACTCACTTTCCAACACACCATCCGCAATACGACCAAAATAAACATTATCATGCGCGCCATACACACCCAAATCTGTTCCACCGGCATAATCTTTGTAATAACGAACACAGCGATAACAAGCGATACAACGATTCATTTCATGGCTGACAAAAGGACCTAAATCCTGATTTTGATGCGTTCGCTTTGTAAAACGATATCGACGAGAATTATGCCCTGTCATCACAGTCATATCCTGAAGATGACAATGGCCGCCCTCTTCACATACAGGGCAATCATGCGGATGATTAATCATTAACCATTCAACAACACTTGCACGAAATACCTTGGCTTCTTCATCTTCTATAGAAATGAATGCGCCGTCAGTGGCTGGCGTCATACACGACATCACTATTCGACCACGTGTATCGTTCTCGTCATTATATTGTTTAACCGCACACTGCCGACAAGCACCCACACTACCCAAAGCCGGATGCCAACAAAAATAGGGAATATCAAGCCCCAAAGATAAACAAGCGCGAAGCAAATTATCTGCGCCATCTACTTCAAAGTCTTTTCCGTCTACGTGAATCGTTGCCATGTATTATTTATCTCACTTAAATCGCTGAAGCACGCACAAAAATTCTGCATTAACTTATGGTTTGCAATAGTAGTCAAAGATTAAGGCAAAATAAACCTATGCCGCATAATTTATTCTGCAAACTTCAAACAAAAAAACAGCAAAGAACGAGGAGAATCACAACATACATCAAATTAATCGTGGATTTGAGATTACAGACAGACAATATTTAATCTAGAATGTCGACTTCCCGCTAAAACAGGACGCAAACTTTATTATGATCTTACGCAAAAAAATTCTTGTAAAAAAAATACTTAACATACTGCTACTCTTTTTTTGTATTGGCCAAATTACTGCCTGCCAACACTCATTCCCAAGAGTATACAAGATAAGAGTAAACCAGGGTAACGTTGTCACGCCCACCGTACTTTCTCAATTAAAGCCAGGAATGACTCGCAAGCAAGTCCTTTATGTTTTAGGAACGCCGCTTGGACAAGATACGTTCCATCCAGATCGCTGGGATTATCTTTACGAAGAAAGAAAAGGGGCAAAAATACCCAAGCACTTTCATCTACAGGTTTTCTTTGAGGCAGATCGCTACGTTCGCCATATAGGAACAACGCCCGCAGAAGAAGCAGAACTATTTGAACTACCAAATCAGAATCGTTGAAAATAAAACGTCCAAACTAAAAAAGATTATTCATCATCTTCTCGGCGCGCACTTTTCAATTTTTCTGCTCGTTTCTTTCTTGCTTCTTTTGGATCAATCAGCAAAGGCCTATAAATCTCAACACGATCTCCCTCACGCAATAGACGAAGGCTGCGTGAATTTTCTAATTTCCCGTAGATACCTAGCGCACTCTTTTCAAGATCAATCTGCGGAAACTCTGATAATATGCCCGACTGTATCACAGCACTTAACATCGTCTCACCCCTCTTCACTTGACAAGCTATAACACGCTGCTCAGCGGGGCTGGCATAGGCAACTTCAACATTAATTAACGCGGATTCCTGTGCATCATCTGGCATCACACTCACTTCTCCTCGCTGTACTTGCAGATACGACCCGTTACTTTTTAAGATGATTGTGCCACGAAACCTGACGGTAATAATTACTTTATAACTTTATTTGATATACTCACACTATGAACAAACCAAACATAAAAAAACCCGCCGAAAAAAACAAAGTTAAAACCATTCAAATTGCTGCAAATCGTAAGGCAAGCCATGAGTATTTTCTTGAAGAAAAATTTGAGGCAGGCTTAGCGCTTCTCGGCTGGGAAGTGAAAAGTATGAGGGCAGGAAAAGCCAATATTAGTGATGCGTATGTACTTTTACGCAACGGTGAAGCATGGCTATTTGGAAGCAATATTACGCCACTCAATACAGCTAGCACTCATGTTTATACAGCGCCATTGAGAGATAGAAAATTATTACTAAAAAAAAGAGAAATTGAAAAACTCATTGGTAGCATTCAAAAGAAAGGCTATACATGCGTACCCGTATCACTTTACTGGAAAGGTAACCTAGTAAAGTGCCAGATAGCACTAGCTAAAGGGAAGCAACTTCATGATAAAAGAGAGTCAGAAAAAGACAGAGACTGGCAAAGAGAGAAGCAGCGCGTGATGAAACATGACGCAAAACAATAAAAATACAAATTAAATGTGCCTGGGTCGTATTTATTCCTGCATTTATCTATTACACTTATCTCAACGCAAAAGTAAGTAAATACGTTTTTGGGGGCGATCTGGCTTCGACGGTGGCTATGAACTTTTGGGTGCATGTCGAGAGTGTGATGGATCTCGTAAATCATCTGTTGCATTTTAAAATAGTCGCAAACGACGAATCGTACACACCAGTAGCCCTCGCGGCCTAACTGGTCCGTCTCTGATATCTGCTTGTGGGTTGAAAGAGTCGGTCATAAATTCATAAGATCGCCGCAAAATGTGTCTTAAGGTTTTGCAGCTAAACTAAACTTGGGCTCACGTATCACGCCCTGCCTGTCGGGTAGTGCCGCGTTAAAATAATTGACATTGCTAAACATGTAGAGCTCACGTGGGATTACCAACGGACGCGGGTTCAATTCCCGCCGCCTCCACCATTTCATTGATTTTAAACAACTTTTTTGAGGATAGCGCCGATTCCACTCGGGGTGGTACAAAGAACTGTACCACCTTGCCGAGGTGTCTATTTAAATCTAGACACGGAATTTATTACTTCAGGGCCGCTATTCCCCTCCACCTTCAGGCAACGCTTAAACGTAAAAGTATTAAAAAATCACTTCTTACACACGACCCTAGTATCGCTGAACGTCAATCTATACTCATAAGCAACGAGTATCAAAAAACCTTAATGATGATTGATTACCTCATGCGAAACCTTACGACTGACAATGTTAACCAAGCAGCACTAGAGTATTTTGAATTTAAAATGCATCAGATTGATAGGTCCCGCGTGGAACCAAGTCAGTATAAAAAACAATCACTTATTAACGATTTTCAACAAATAATTGATGAATTTAAAAGCCTTGCAATATCAACTTCAGCTGATCAATCAAAAGACAACAGAAGCTATTTTTCGGCAGTCCTAAATTTTCTCGAAATAAGCCCTAACAGCGATCTTGTGAGCCTAAATCAATTTAAACGCCATGTGGATAGCATAGACATTCTTATAAAAGAGCTAGTCGTCTGCAAAGTCAAGGGAGAACTGCAAAAAGTCGAGGACATGCTAGGGACTCGTCACGAAAAATATAAGTCCATGGCAACTACACAATACGAGCCTCAAAACCAAATAAAGCAGGCAGCATTCCTTACAGTAGCCGAGGACTACTTAAAATCCTTGAAAATAACCAAGGGTAAAAACGCACCAAATGACACTAGTATTGATGACTACCGAAAAAAGCTAGAGCACTTTTCTTTACTGCTTAATAATAAACATTTCAATCAAATAACTACTCAAGACATTATTGACTGCAAAAATTGGACTTATAATCTTCCAAAAAATCTACGCAAAATAAATTGGCAAAAAGCTTACACACAGGAAGTAGAGGTTATTCGTGACGCCAACCACCCTTTTGAAAAAATCGCAATTACAACAGCCTCAAAATATTTCATACAGTTTGGCGCATTACTAGACTTTGCTTACAAAAACAATTATTCATCCACTAATTTATTAGATTGGCTTGATTACACTTATACCAAGACGCCACAAACTCAAAGAGAATTCTTTACTAAAGAAGAGCTTAATAAAATATTTAAGGGTTATATTTATAATGACCAGCCTTGTGAAGGCCTTAAAATTTTCTCCTACCAATTTTGGCTGCCTTTGCTTGGAGCGTTTACTGGTGCCCGATTAAACGAAATCTGCAGCCTTAGATTAAGCGATATTTCTTTTGATAAAGATCATCAATGCTATCTCATCTCCATTAATGAAAATGCTCAGGATAAAAAGGTCAAAACTCATAACAGCATTAGGGTTGTACCAATTCACCAAGCAATAATTAATGCTGGGTTTATTGAGTATAATAAGTTACTTTCTTCTCAGAAACACGGCAGATTATTTCCCGAGCTTAAATTTTCAACAAAAAGTGGCTATGCCAAAGAAGCCTCTCGTTGGTTTTCTAAATTTGATAAAAGACCTAACGGAAAATATGATTTAGGCTATTTGGGTCGAGTAGGTGTTAAGACCGAAAATACTCCGCCTCAATCTAAAAACTTTCACTGCTTTCGACATACTTTTATTGAAAATCTTAAAAATACATCGGGAGTTGAGCTACCTAAAGTAGCTGATTTAGTTGGACATGAATCCAATCTTTCTCAAACGCAACAATATGGGAACAAACAGCTTTCCGTAGAAATCAAACTACAAACGCTTAATAATCTCGATTACGGAATCGATTTATCGCATATAAAATGGAGTAATTTTAAAGCCAAAGTATTAAAAAAATAATTTGAATATAATTTACGCTTCATCACCAAGTTTATTTTATAGTCGTAAAATATAAACCACTTCTTACCGAAAAAAATTATATCGGTGCACTAATATATTCTCTAACTGAAGCTTTGGCGATTAAGCGTGTTCATAATGCATGATGATGCACTAATTCATTCTTCATGCTTCCTGTAACTTACCCCAATACAATCGAACAATCCTAACATTTCTTACCAAATTATCATCCACTTTAAATCCTGGTTAATAACGGTAATTTGGCTGGCTCAAATTTATGTACGATGGCAGTGCGGTAAAAAAGCCGTTTTTCAGCAAAATCTTATGATGAATAATTTGGGGGAAAGTATGATGGTAAAGAGGTACGCTGCATACCAACGAATGCATACCAAGATTATATCGATAGGAAATCTCATTCTTTTTATATCACCCATATCGTACCTCTTGTTTTTAAGGTAGACAGTTTAACCTATACCTCTGCTGCTGCCATTAATGCGACAGAACCGTCTTTATTGCCCATGACCAGATGGACTAGAACAGCATGAATGCCCACTGCAGAGTGTACGCAGTTTCGGTATAGGCAAGCTTCGAATCGTAGTAATCGATCCCCAGCTTGATAGCATTGCTCTCATCCAGGTCATAACGCAGGGCGATGATGTCGTGGGTTCCCTCCCCACGGCCGAGATACTGAAAATAGGGGTCCGTAGATTCGAAGGTCAACGACTCGTGACGGTATACTGTCTTGAACTGAGACGTTACCTTATAGCCAAACTGGACAAAGTAGGCCGTCGCATCATGACTGCCGGAAGTGCCGACACTGTCGTCATTATTGAAGTTGTAATACTCCGCCATTGCATCGAACTTTTTGTTGTCGTAGTGGACATCGAAACCCAGCACCCGCTGGCTGATGAGCTCAGAGCCTTCAGGCGCCGCCGAGCCAGCACCACCACCGGCTTCTATAACTGGGTTGTTCATGCCGAACACACCGACCTCGAGGGAGATGAGGTTGGGTTTGTAACTCACACGCCCCAAAATGAGCTTCTTTTCACTTTGAGACGAACTGTTGTTGATACCTATCTCGCCGGGCACAAAGCTAGCGGGCGTGACAAAACCATCGGTCGTCAGTGAGCTGTTATTGGCGGCAACCACATCGTAGCCTATCTTCCCACCCACGGTTTCGACTTTTCCGCTGCCTATAAGACCAACCACATGCGTGGGCAGGATTGCCGTTGAAGCGTCCTCGAATTCCAGGAACGAGGGACGATTAACCGTGTCGTACATCAGCTTGCCGTGATGGTAGGTGTTGTTCCAGTAACCCAAGGGTGAGTGGAAGCGTCCCACTGATATCTTGAAATCATCAGACAGCTTGCGCTCGATATACAGACGCTCTAAGTCAAGGATGAACCCAGTACCTGGGTCCTCAAACACGTATTCCACGAAGGCCCTCGTCTTGGCATCGATATCCTGGTTGGCGTGCAAATCTAGCCCCCCCAAGGCAAAGCTGCTAGTGGTATTGTCCGCATCGCTGCCGCTGTAGTTGATATCTGCAAACGCATTGAACTGTACGGCGTAGACTGTCGAAGCCGCTGAGGTCAACGCCAAGCCTAAGAATACTCCAGCATATTTTTTCCTACTCATTATTCTCTTCGTCCTATCCAAGATTGACCTGTTCATGGCCTCCACAACACCTTAACCGTACCATCCACGGCAGCATTACTGACGTAGCCTAGCATACCCGGCGTGGCCGCCACGCGCTCCTTGACTTGCTTATCATCGGCTACCGCTTCCGGTAACACGCCTTTACCCGTAAAGGCAAGCTTGGTCCAGTATGCCCTTAACTGATTCTGCGTCTTGCCGGCAGCCACCTGATAAAATTCATCTCTGCTGGCACTGCCTTCCTTCTGATCAAGCACCTTCACCTCCATCCCATCCAGCAGCGTCGTTAACTTACCCAGGAAGATGTCGTTCACCTGTTCCTTCGTGAGGCTACCCGCATTAATATCAGGACGACCAATGACTACAACCTCACCGTATGCAAAACTCGATCCTAATAAAAACAAGGATAGCAGCAAGGTAACAAGCGTCTTCTGTTGCCTCTGCCCAACCCTAATTCTCTCCTTCATTTTCTCCTCCTTAAGCCCAGTCGTGGCTGTTGCGTGTACCACACGATTTACCTACCTCTTTCACGACTACATTTGAAGCCTAGACAAACCATCTCTTTTGTCAAACCATAATAGTAGAAATGTCCGCTATTGCCCCAAGTAGAAATATCCGCTTTGGCGCATAAAATCTATTTGTAGTAAAACTTACGCATTGACCATGTACAAATTAGCCTGCAAGCTTCCATTCCTTTAGGGCTTATTCTCAATGAGTTAATCTCGAATGCTTTTAAATATGCTTTTCCTGAAACATCTACAGGGCTTTTATGTGAAACTCACCTTCCCTACAGAGGTACGATTAAATGGATAAAACTAAAATACTCATTTTAGAAGATGAGGCATTGATTGCCTTAGATCTTAAGGAAGAACTAGAAGATCTCGGTTATATAATTACCGGGCTTACCTCAAGTGGCGAAGAAGCTTTGCGGTCTGCTCATGTCAACCGACCAGATATTGCGCTAATTGATATTGTCATTGAAGGTAAAATGGATGGTATTGATATTGCGATCAAAACAGA
>CAMAPQ010000006.1 GCA_945860125.1 Klebsiella pneumoniae | reverse complement strand
GCAAAAAAAGAAACCGAACTGCAACTATCGCAACTCGCCTATTTTGATCAACTAACAGGGCTCGCTAATCGTGCCCAATTATATAACGAGCTAGATAAACGTCTGCATGAGGCAAAACAGGATAATATCCCTCTCGCGTTAGTCTTTATTGATCTTGATGGGTTTAAGCATATTAACGATAGCTTAGGCCATGAAGCCGGAGATACGTTACTTAAAGAAATTGCAAAACGTTTAAAGTATTGTGTACGCGAATCAGACTTTGCGAGCAGGCTCGGGGGTGATGAGTTTTTATTGATTATTTCGCATGCCATGCAGCTTAAAACCGTAGTCGACATCTTAACTAAACTCTCAGCATTGATTGTCTGTCCTATCAAACTAGATAGCCAAGAAGTAATTGTGACACCCAGTATTGGTATTAGCCTTTATCCTGAAGATGGTCAGGATAGGGAAACGCTCATTCGTTGTGCAGATATGGCGCTTTATGATGCAAAAGCAGCTGGCAAAAATCAGTTTAAGTTTTTCAGAACTGAACTAACGACCATTGCCTCTAACCGACTGGAAATGGAAACAGCGCTACGAAAAGCAGTTGCTTTAGTTGAGTTTATCGTCGACTTTCAACCAATTGTCTGTTTAAAAAGCCTAAGCGTAACCGGCTTTGAAGCGCTCATTCGATGGAATAGGCCAACAGGTTTGCTACCGCCACTGGCTTTTATTCGCTTGGCGGAAGAAGCGGGCTTGATACAAGCTATTGGTTTATGGGTGCTTGAAAAAGCATGTCAAGTCGCAAATACTTGGCCGCAGCAATATACCGTGAATGTTAACTGCTCAGCGCTACAATTTCGCGAATTTGATTTTGTTTCACGCGTTGAACAGGCGCTCAAAGAAAGCGGACTCGCCCCACAAAGATTATTACTTGAGCTCACTGAAGATGTTCTTTTGCATGGAGATAATGCGCAAATTGAAAGACTGACAAAACTACGCACATTAGGTGTGCGACTTTCCATTGATGACTATGGCACAGGTTATTCTTCTTTAGCCTATATTAAACGCTATAGCCCTGAGAGTTTAAAAATAGACAAGATGTTTATCGATGATTTGGATACGAATGCGAATAGTGCAGCAATTGTTTCTGCCACAATCATGATGGCGCATAGTCTTGGCATGACAGTCGTTGCAGAAGGCGTTGAGCGATTTGCGCAAGTTGACCTTCTTAGTAGAATGGTGTGTGATCAAGCTCAAGGCTTTTTCTTTAGCAGGCCCTTATCGGCAGTCAAAGCAACCGAACTTTCACTCAAAAATACCCTTACCTTAAAATATGACAAAGCTTATGCCTACTAATACATACCCTTCTAATACAACAATAAACCACTCATTCTCTAGTCTATTGAGTACATTAGAATCTGCCTCATCTTATGTCTTTTTATTCCAAGACAAAAAAATTGAAATCAAAATAATTAAGAGCCGCAGAAAGAGTATTGGAATTGAAATATTCCCTGACTTGAAAATTATTGTCAGAGCGCCGGTATATCATGCTGAGCCTGCGATTAGGCAATATGTATTGACAAAAATGGGCTGGATTTACAAGCATCTTGAATCTTTTGCCTCAAGGCCACCCAAAGCAATAGAAAAGGCACAAGAGGGTACCTCTCATAAAATATTTGGCCTATATTATACTTTGCACTTACAGCCAGAAGGTAACCCTGAGCTTTACCTTGCAGAAAGCCATCTTATTATGACGGGGACACAACGCATAAAAAATTTAGAACATTTTATTTTGCAGTGGAAAAAAAACCGCTTACTTAATACCTTAGATAGGCTAATTGAGAAATGGCGTGAGCCCATGAAGGCTTGCGATTTAATTAGCCATGTATTGGTGCGACAGATGAAATCACGCTGGGGAAGCTGTACGTTACGTGGAAAAATGACTTTTAATGCAGAACTGGTTAAATTTGATCAATCAGTCATTGAATATATTGTGGTACATGAAATGTGCCATTTATTTGAAATGAATCATGGCGCAAGATTTTATGCACTACTCACAAAATATTTGCCTGACTGGCAAATCAGAAGGAAGGCACTAAAGTCATATACCCTTTGTAATTGAAACCACGGTATTGTTGGCTGCGCTCAAACGAAAATCATTACAGGTAGACAATGGAAAAAACGATTCAGCTTGTTATTATAAGTGGGCGCTCAGGCTCAGGTAAATCTGCCGCTATTCATATATTGGAAGATATCGGTTTTTACTGTGTTGATAATTTACCCATTAGCCTTTTACCTATCCTCATTGAGCAACAACTAGAAGATACGCACGAGGAAGTACGCAAGCTTGCGGTTGGTATAGACGCTAGAAACAATCCCAAACATCTTGCTAATTTTCCTGCCATTGTGAGCGAGCTTGAGAAAAATACGAAGCTATCTTTTAAAATCATTTATCTTGACGCCAATGATCAGATTTTAATTCAGCGATTTAGTGAAACAAAAAGAAAACACCCTATCTCAACGCGGGATATTTCTCTTGCAGAAGCGGTATCAACTGAAGAAGCACTGCTTGAACCGATTGCTGCAAAAGCACACCTTACCATTGACACCAGCAAATTGAATCTTCATGAGTTACGTGATCTCGTTAAGCATCAGATTCACGAAAACAACCCTGCCAGAATGTCAGTTTTATTTTATTCTTTCGGCTTTAAACATGGGATTCCGCTTGATTCTGACTTGGTATTTGATGTCAGATGTTTACCTAATCCTTTTTGGTCGCACTCTTTACGGGAATATAATGGCCTAGACTCTGAAATTATCGAATTTTTGCAAAAACATGGTAGTGTTAAAAAAATGCTTGAAGATGTCACTTTTTTTCTAGATGAATGGTTTCCTCGATTTGAGGCGAATAACCGTAGTTATATGACAGTTGCGATAGGCTGCACAGGCGGACAACATCGTTCCGTTTATTTTGCTCAAGCACTGTATCACCATTTTCAAGGTCAATTTCCAGATGTGCAAGTCCGCCATCGCCAACTCATCAAAGCTCTAACGTGAGTGCGTAAAATGATTAAAGAACCCATTATTATTATTAATAAACTTGGCCTCCATGCCAGAGCTTCAGCAAAACTTGTAAATATTGCGAGCCAGTTTGAATCAACCATTTTACTTAAAAAAAATGATCAGGAAATTTCAGCCAAAAGTATTATGTCGTTATTACTCTTAGCCGCAAGCCAAGGCACACCGCTGGAAATTAGCGCAGAAGGAACAGATGAGCAAGCCGCATTTTTAGCGGTAAAAACACTCATCAATAACCGTTTTGACGAAGAATCGTAGCTGCGGCCGCGATATCCCAATTAAAACGCAAGCACCGCATCAACTTCAACTCTGGCACCACGCGGTAACGCAGCAACGCCCACCGCAGCACGCGCAGGAAAGGGCTGCACAAAATATTGTTCCATGATTTTATTTACTTGCGCAAAATACCCAAGATCAGTAAGAAAAACCATTACTTTTACAGCATGATCTAACGTCCCGCCTGATGCTTCTGCAACTGCTTTTAAGTTTTTAAATACCTGAATAATTTCATCTTCAATCGTATCTTGCATCATCACACCCGTTTTTGGGTTAAGCGCAATTTGCCCTGAAAGAAAAACCAAGTTTCCTGTGCGTATAGCCTGAGAATAAGTGCCAATGGCGCCAGGGGCCTGATCCGTTGAAATAGCCTGCTTTAACATTTTTTATCCTCTTTTAAAACTTAATAACGTCATTTTTATCTCATCATTGTGCACGCATTATTCGTGAGCTTCCGCCAAGTCTGTGTAACATCATTGATGCATAGAATTCGTCATCCTCGCGAAGGCGGGGATCCAGTTTTTAAATATTAAAACCAGATTAAATCTGGATCCCCGCCTTCGCGAGGATGACGTTCCACTCATATTTTTAAGCTAGATTCTGCTATTACCTTGTCAAACTGAAAAAAAATAAATGATATTACACAGCCTCGGCGGAAGCTCACCATCATTGATGCATCTATAGCATTAACTGCCGAATTAAGACTTCATTAATCTGCTGAGGGTTAGCTTTTCCTTGCGATTTTTTCATTAACTGACCAACAAAAAAACCTAACATTTTTTTTCTTTTTATTTCATCACTTTGTTGATAACTCTGTACTTGCTCAGGATTTTCCCCCATCACTTCTGTAACTATTTTCTCAATAAAATCAACATCGGTGACTTGCTTGAGCCCCTGCTGCTCAATAATTTCATCTACTTCTTTATCGCCTTGCCATAGCTGTTCAAAAACTGTTTTTGCAATTTTACTTGAAATCGTATTATCAATAATTCTTAAAATTAAACAGCCTAATTTCTCAGGAGAAATAGGTGACTGCGCAATCGTTAAGCTGGCCTTATTAAGGGCACCCAATAACTCCGTACTCACCCAATTAGCCGCCAACTTAACCTGCCGGCCAGAGGAAGAAACAACCGTTTCAAAAAACTGCGCCAATGCTTTAGTTTCAGTTAATACGCCCGCATCATAGGCACTAAGTTGATAGTCCTGAATAAAGCGTGCTCTTTTTGCCGCGGGTAATTCAGGCATAATCTGTTTAAGAGAAATCAGCCAAGCCTCGCTGACTTCAACGGGAAATAAATCAGGATCTGGAAAATAACGATAATCGTTCGCTTCTTCTTTTGAGCGCATAGAGCGCGTTTCATTTTTATCAGAATCATATAATCTCGTTTCTTGTTTAACCGTTTTACCTGATTCCAACAAATCAATTTGTCTGCCTATTTCATGCTCAATCGCTTTTTCAACAAAACGAAAAGAGTTCACATTTTTAATTTCAGCACGCACACCTAATGTTGGATCACCTTTTTTTCTAATAGACACATTTGCGTCACACCGCATAGAGCCTTCCGCCATATTTCCATCTGAAATACCAAGATACGTAACAACGCCATGTAACGCCTTTAGATACGCCACCGCCTCCTGTGCAGAAGCTAAAACAGGTGCTGTCACCACCTCTAACAACGGCACACCCGCACGGTTTAAATCAACGCCCGTCATGCCATGAAAGTCTTCATGTAACGACTTTCCTGCATCTTCCTCAAGGTGCGCACGAATAATTTCTACACTCTTTTTTACGCCATTACATTCAATTTCAAGCACACCATCATAAACAATGGGCGACTCAAGCTGACTGATTTGATATCCCTTAGGTAAATCAGGGTAAAAATAATTCTTACGTGCAAACACTGAAGCGCGATGAATTTGCGCATTAACCGCCAAACCAAACATGATTGCCATGCGCACCACTTCTTTATTAAGAACCGGCAGCGTGCCCGGAAAACCTAAGTCAATTAAGGCAGCCTGCGTATTAGGTTCTGCACCAAAGTCAGCTGAAGCGCCTGAAAAAATCTTGGATTGCGTTGCCAGCTGTACATGCACCTCTAAACCAATCACTGCTTCCCACATTGCCGCCTTCTCCTCATTGCACACTAAAGAAATTTTTCTGGCATCATTTGGTGCCACTCGGTTTCCAGCTGGAACTGGTGTCCGGCATTTAATAACCCCGCCTCATCAAAATAATTACCAATCAACTGCGCCCCCATGGGTAAGGCATTCTGAAAACCAATCGGAAACGATAACGCAGGCAAACCCGCTAAGTTAACTGCAATGGTATAAATATCAGATAAATACATTTCAATAGGCTGATGAGACTTCTCGCCTAACTTAAAAGCAGGCGTTGGCGTTACAGGGCCTAAGATAAAATCAACTTGGTGAAAGGCTGCAAGAAAATTCTGCTGAATAAGCGCACGCACTTCTTGCGCCTTTTTATAATAAGCATCGTAATAACCAGCAGAAAGTGCGTAAGTACCAATTAATATTCTTGTTTTAACTTCATGACCAAAACCTTCACCTCGCGTTCTTTCATATAAATCTTGCAGATTTTTAGGGTTTTGCGCACGATAGCCAAATCGGACGCCATCAAACCGAGACAAATTAGAAGAGCATTCAGCTGGCGCAATAACGTAATAAGCCGGCACAGCATAATCAAGATGAGGCAGATCAATCTCCACAAAAATCACGCCCAGCTTTTTAAAAACGTTAATGCTGTCTTCTAATAATTGTGATAAATCAGCTGATAATGCTCCATTAAAAAACTGTTTTGGTAGCCCTATTTTTTTACCCTTCAAAGGATGATTAATTAAAGCAGAATAATGCGGCACTTCATTCGTATTCGAGGTTGAGTCGCGCTCATCAAAACCTGCCATATGCTCCATTAATAAGGCAAGATCTTCAACATGATGCGCCATTGGCCCCGCCTGATCGAGGCTCGACGCAAAAGCAATCATACCCCAGCGAGAAACACGGCCATAGGTTGGCTTCATACCGCTAATACCACAAAACGAGGCGGGCTGGCGAATTGAGCCACCTGTATCCGTACCTGTAGCAACGGGCACTAAACGAGCAGCCACAGCTGCTGCTGCGCCGCCCGAAGAACCACCTGGAACACACTCTAAATTCCAAGGGTTTTTAACAGCACCAAAAAAACTTGTTTCATTTGAAGAACCCATCGCAAACTCATCCATATTGGTTTTACCCAATTGAACCATGCCGGCGTGATTTAGCTTCTCCACCACTGTCGCGTCATAAGGAGGCACAAAGTCGCTTAACATTTTTGAGCCGCAAGTTGTAAGCATATCTTTTGTGCAAAAGATATCTTTATGCGCGATAGGAATGCCTGCTAAAGGTGTCTTGCGATAATGGGTAAAACCATCATCTGCACTTTTAGCATGAAGAAGTGCCTGCTCTTCATTAAGACTAATAAAGCAGTTAAGGGTGTTGCCATAACGTTTAATACGCTCAAGAAATAGCTCAGTGAGCTCAACACTTGAAATTTCACGTGCAGAAAGTTTTTGGGATAGCTGTTTTAAAGAAAGCCGAAACATGTAAGCTCCCGTCAAATTATTCGATTACTTTTGGCACTAAATACACGCCATCCATGGTCTGTTTACTTTGCTTTTGATAATAATCACGAAAATTATTTTCTGTTACCACATCTTCACGAAAACGCTGCCCCATATTTAAAGGATGAGGTATCTGCGTAACGCTAGAAGTATCTAACAATTGCATTTTGTCTATCATTGAAAGAATAGAAGGCAGTTTCTGCTCAAAAGCAGTCATTTCTTCTGGCGTTACTTTAATTCTTGCAAGATGCGCAATTTGTTTAATTTGCTGTGAGGTAAGCGTTTCAGGATTAATCGCCATTTAGATCTTCTCGCTTAAATATCAACATAAATATTATCTTATGTTAGCTAACTTTCAACACCTAACACCTAACTAATAAAAGAACAGCAGTAATCCGTTGCATGTCGGACTTTTAACTTAAAACGCGCATGCGCAGGCACATTGAATGTTTCACCACCCACAACGCTAATCCACTCTTTACTATGCGGTAGCATCACGTCAAGATCGCCGGATATAATTTCCATGACTTCAGCTTCGTCAGTACCAAACTCGTAATCACCTGGCAGCATAAAACCTAGTGTTTTTTTAGTGCCGTCCGCCCATAACACGGTGCGACTCACAACTTTACCATCAAAATAAACATTCGCTTTTTTAACAATACTTACGTTCTCAAATATAGACATATGCGCGCTCCTAAATAAAAAAAAGGAAGTACTCTTCTTTTGTGTAGGACTTACGCAAAATTGTCCCAGCAAGGCGTCGCAATGAAAACAGTACAAATCGTACGACAAAGCGCGATAACAAAGCTGGGCAGTTTTGCCTAAGTCCTATTCTACTAATAACTCATCAGTGTGCGATAAATATCAGCATAAGCCAAGGCTGCTTTTTGCCAACTAAACTGTGCTGCATGCGCTCTGAGCAGCGCAGAAAAATGTCCATGCGATCTATAAGTTTCAAGCCCTGCAACAAGCACTGACTTCATAGCCTCGGGGGAAAAATCTGCCCAGTAAAAACCTAAAGAACCAGCCACTTCAGGCAAGCTTGTAAGATTAGATAAAAATACTGGTTTACCAAAACTCATCGCTTCAATAACCGGCAAACCAAAACCTTCAGCAAGTGACGGAAATAAAAAAGCCTCGCAATTTTCATAAAGCCACTTTCTTTCTGCCTCACCGACCACACCTAGAAAATGAACACGATCCGCCAAACCTAATGCCTGCGCCTCACGCTTCATTTTATTACCATCATCAGTCTCATTCTTGCCAGCCACGACCCAATCATACTCAGGCATAAGTGTCATTAATGGTAAAATTACCTTAAAGTTCTTTTTAAGTGTTAACTCACCTAACGAAAGAAAAAAAGGCTTTTTATGAGGGAACAAAGGCTTTTTAGGCGCAAGATCAATCTTTGAAAAATCAGTTACGCCATTATAAATAACCTTTAATGGTTTATCTTTCAAACAAAGATGCGCTCTTATTTCTCCTGCAACAAAATGAGAGATGGTGGTAATCACATCAGCCTGATTAATTCTTTTCTGAATAAGCGCAAGCTTATACTTTAACTTTAAGCCTGTGTATAAATGTACGTAATTAAGATCATGAATGGTATAAACAATTTTAGGCCTGATTTCCTGATTATTTCCATTAGTCTGTTTTTTCAAACAAATCGGCCAAAAACGAGCATCTTGCGCTGTAACGTGCCAGATATCATAGCGTGTTTTATCTTGATCTAACCACTTCCTTAAAAAACGAGGCACACTACTCTTTTGAGAGGCAACGCCATAACGAAACCGATGATGCTGAGGAAAGAGTATTTTTTTATCTTCAGGGAGCAAAAAAGTAAAAAAGGCATCATCTATATATTGGTTTTTTTCTAGCTCGATGAAAGCTTTGCCTAAAGAATAGGAAAACTGGCCAAGACCATTATAAAGATTTTTAGTTTTTGATAAATCAACCAGAATATTTTTCATGCAAATGAAGCTTTAGCGTCCTTATTTTTTGGCACAAAGCTATTACTGATCAACATTTTTTTTCACCCATACCTTAAAATACTTAAAAAAAACTGAGTTGGAATTGGACACAGCGACCATTAAACCCCGCCACCCCTCCAAACAACCTAATCGCAAAAAATAACTCTGCATGAAAGCAAAAAGTGCTTTTAATACAATAATAAAAACAGGGTAAGTTTTGTCTGAGTTAGTTGCATATAACTCTGAATAACGATCAATTTTTTGCAAAATCTGACTTAAACGATATACTGCATTGTGCTCAATGGGCGACTTAAAGTGAACAATTAATGAATCATTATGGGTTACAATGCTTTCATGAACTTGGCTATCAGAAAACTGGTGGGCCTTTCTATTGAAAAGGCGAATTAACTTATCATTGCCCCAGCCACCATAACGCAATTTTTTACCGTAAAAAAAATTTTCTCGCGTAATCTGGCCTACTTGTTTATCAGAAAAAGGCTTGAAAACCTGGAATTCTTCTATAAGGCATTGTGTTAAACATTCATCCGCATCAAGCGAACAAACCCAGTCAGTGGTTGCAAGTGTTACGGCATGATTCTTAGTGTTACCAAAACCTAAAAACGGGCCAGTAAAAAAACGCACGTTTGAAAATTGCTTGGCAATTGCTTCAGTTTGATCTTGTGAGCCGTTATCATAAATCACGACTTCAGAAAAAGCAGAAACACTTTCGAGTGTTTTTCCCAAAGTAACTTCAGCATCACGCGTGATAATAACAATACTTATTTTATTAAAAAAAGCCTCATCCATAAGAATGTTATATCCAACTCAAATCAATTTTTTCATCTTTCTCGCGCATGCCACGCTGCTGTAAAAAAGCAATAATAACCGAAGAAACCAACAAGAAAAACATCAAGCTAAGCATTCGATTTAAAATGGATTCAGTTAATGCAAATTCAAGGTAGCTTACATAAAGCACGACGCCTGCCTGGGAAAGATAAGATAAGGGCTTATAGGCCATTGCCCGAATAAAATACCAAAGCGGTAACAGAAAAAAAATCATTAACGCAATAAAACCTACGATGCCACGCGTTGCAAGCACGTGCAAAAATTCATTATGTGGCTGATTAAATTTTTCAGGCAATGACTTTATTTTCTTCTCTTCCTGCAAACGAATAGCCTCTTCTTCATAGGTGCCTGTTCCTGCACCAAAAAGGGGGTTGCGCGTAAAAATAATCCAAGCGCCTTTATACATTTCAAAGCGAGCACCAATGGAGGTATTTGTAATATCTCTTTGAAAATAGTCACCAACTTCAACATGAATTGCATTGACGCGCTGCTTAACCATACTGCCTGGAGCCATATACAGCGCGCAAAAAATTAGCAAAGGCACGCCAAAAATACCAAAAAGCAAAGAGCGCGAGACTTTATCTCGATTTAATAAAACTAAAACACCCAATAATAAAGGCAGCGCTAACCAGCTACCGCGCGCAGTAGATAATATTGCACCTACTAACCCACCGACGAAACCGAGCAATGATAAAAACTGACCATAACGCAACCGAAGCTTATTAAAAAACGGATACCCTAGCGCACTTAAAAAGGCTAAACACATACTTAAATCACCATATAAAATATGGTGATTTGCTGCACCACGGACAGGCAAATAGCCAAACTTATAATACTGATAAGAACCTATCACGCCTGAACCTATTGCACCCAAAGCACAACCCAGCCAGAAAAAACGCTCCAATAAATAAACACGACGCAGATAAAGATACAAAGGAATAATAAGCAAAAAACGACTAGGCAGATCAAGATACGACCATCCGCGCAAACTAGGATCCTTTAGCCAAAAAGAAACAAAGCCACTACCAAACATTGAGACTAATAATAAAAGCCATATTTTTTCATATTTAGTGAGCGGCAGGCGCTTACGCTGAGCAGGCAAAAAAAATAAAGCAATGAGAATGAGCAATAAAGAAAAAAAACCAAAACCTTTTTCAACTGTAACAGTTGAAGCCAACATTAATAAAATAAAAAAATTTACGCATCGCGCACCCCACTTCGGCACATATTGATAATAAGACTCGCCCGTGGCAAACAACATTCATGCGCCCTTTAATTTTAAAGATGAAACAAAAGATAAAACGGCTAATAACACTTCTTTAGGATGAATCTCATACAAGCACTTTAAGTGGCCTTTAGGGCACACCCGAGCATGACAAGGACTACAATTAAGATTGCGATAAAAAACACTCGCCTGCGCAGCTAAAGGCGGCGCAAAGTCAGGCGCTGTTGAACCATAAAGCCCTACGACCGGCAAAGATAAAGCACTCGCAACATGCAACAAACCAGAATCATTAGCAACAACACACGAAGCCAATGAAAGAAGATCAATCGCTTCTCCTAGCGTTGTTTTACCGGCTAAATTAAAACAAAACGCATGATAAGACGAAGAAATTTTAGCCAGTATTGCCTCGCATAAGGCGGCTTCTTTGGCAGAAGCCATAAACCAAACTTGAAAATGATGTGCAACTAACTTTTCGGCAAGCGCTGCAAAATGCCTAACAGGCCATCTTTTTGACTCACCATATTCAGCACCGGGGCATAAAACAACAACAGGTCGCACCCCCATATCTAGTTTGAGCATGCTTGCAACTTGAGCAGCAGACTCAGGATTACACACAAGCGAGGGGCGCAAAAAAGAGGGCTCAGCCGCACTAAAAGTAGCCATATTAGCGCTAAAATTATGCAGCTGGGCAAAGCGTAAAACTTGCTGAGAAAACTCGCTAGCAGGAAGCTTGCGCGAGTCATTGAGCAAGCCATAACGAAACTCACCTCGCCAACCCGTTCTTTTTGGGATACCTGCCAACCAAGGCAACAGCGCCGCTTTAAAAGAGTTGGGGATAACAATGCACCAGTCATACGACGCTTTCTTCAGCTCACTAGCAAAGGCCTTGGTCTGCGCCCAAGAAAAGACACCGTGCTGATAAGGCAGCTCAATGCACTGGCGAACTTCGCTCATTCTTGTGGCGACAGGCAAGCACCATTTTGCAGCAGCAATATCAATTGCGGCATCAGGATGTGATCTATGCAGATAACGCACTAAGCTGTGCATCATTACCATATCACCCACCCAAGAAGGTCCTAGAATGAGAATTTTCATAGTCGCCAGCTTGATCACCTAAACAAACGTTATCCAGTCAGCATGCTGTACTTTTTTACCCATAACGACATCAAAATAGAGCGACTGAATTTGCTCCGTAATAGGCCCGCGTCGACCAGAACCGATAATACGATTATCAAGCTCTGAAATAGGTAGTACTTCTGCCGCAGTGCCCGTAAAAAAAGCTTCATCCGCAATATAAACTTCATCCCTTGTTATGCGTTTTTCTTTTACCGTATAACCTAAATCTTCGGCTAATGCAGTGACGGTATTTCTCGTAATACCATCCAGACAAGAAGTAAGCTCCGGGGTATATAACACGCCATTTCTTACGATAAAGATATTCTCGCCACTACCTTCTGCTACATAGCCCTCAACATCTAACATTAGCGCTTCTTCAGCACCACAATTCAATGCTTCATTCAAAGCCAGCATTGAATTGATATAATGCCCATTTGCTTTTGCTTTGCACATTGAAATATTCACGTGATGACGCGTGATAGAGGAGGTTTTTACTTTAATGCCACGCTGTAACGCTTCGGGCGACATATAAGACGGCCAAGACCAAGCAGCAACAATCACATGCGTTTTAAGCCCTTTTGCCCGCAAACCCATCGCCTCAGAACCTAAAAAAACCATAGGACGAATATAGGCATGAGGTAGATGGTTTTCTTTGACAGCCATCTTTTGCGCTTCACTAATTTCTTCTTTTGAAAAGGGCATATTAATATTCATAATATGCGCAGAACGAAAAAGGCGATCAGTATGATCTTGCAATCTAAAAATGGCAGGGCCTTGCTCTGTTGCATAAGCGCGAACGCCTTCAAACACGCCCATACCATAATGTAACGTATGCGTTAACACGTGTACTTTCGCTTCTTTCCATGGAACAAGCTCTCCATCAAACCATATAAAACCTTCTAAATCTGCCATTGACATTTTTGCTCTCCTTCTTAAAATCACGACACAAAATATAAAAAAGTATAATTCATACGAGAATAGCGACATTCAAAATATAATGGTTATTAACTTTCGAATAATAAACACCAAATTTCCTGAACGCGGCAAAACTGATCATAAAATAATGAACGCTCTACCCACCCATTTTTTTTCTGCAAACTCAGACGATGATTTGTTTCGCGAAAAAGTAAATAATGCTCTTTGAGATCACAGCAAGCAGCACGGGAAAGACAACCTAAATTTTCAGCCTGATCAAGAATGCGAACATTATCAGAATAAAATGCAATTTGCGGGAAGCTGTAGGCATTTTTCAGCGCTAAAAATTGTATCATGAACTCAATATCAATCATACCGCCCAAGCTTTGCTTAAGATGAACACACTCTACGTGCGACTCTTTTTTCGCCTCAATATTAAATTGTACAAGCATTTTTTGGCGCATTAAAATGACTTCATTTTTGAGTAACGCCTCATCTCTCTTCTGACAAAGAATTTCTTTTCTCATCCGCAAAAATGCATCGCCGACTTCAAGCGAACCCGCTACGGGACGCGTGCGTACTAAAGCTTGATGCTCCCACACCCAAGCAGTATTTTGCTGATAATTTTGAAAGGCAGAAAGAGAAGAGACTAAAAGACCAGCATTGCCACTCGGTCTTAAACGCATATCTACTTCATAGACTGCGCCGCTATATGTTTTTGCAGTGAGGATATGAATTAATTTTTGAGCAAGCCGGGTATAACAAGAAGAAGGATCAAGCGCTTCTTTTTGCTCATCAACTAATTCAGCATCAGCATCATATAAAAAAACCAGATCAAGATCAGACTCATAACCCAGTTCAATCCCACCCAACTTGCCATAAGCGACAACAGCAAAATCAGGCCCCATCTCGCGCTTATCAGCGAGAACATTAAATTTTGCACAGACTTCCTGCCATGCCAAACTCAAGGCAGAACGAATACAAATCTCAGCAAGCCAAGAAAGATAATCACTTACCTTCATAATATGCATATTGCCTGCTAAGTCAGCTGCGGCAACACGCAAAGAATGAACATGCTTAAACTGACGCAAAACCTCCATCTGATTTTCAATATCAGCCTCTGGCAATCTCAATAACAACTGACGCAGCTCATCTTCCAACCAATCTCTTTTAGGGGGGAAAAATAAACGAGAAGCATTCAATAATTCATCAAGTAATAATGGAAATTCTGTAATTTTATCCGCCACCCAAATACTGCGCTCACACAATAAAATAAGATGATTCAATGCTTCAGGATTTTCCACTAACATCGAAAGGTAAACAGATCGCCTCAAAACTGACTCAACCACACCCAACACACGTTGAACCGTAAAAATATGATGCGCTGACACATGCAATTTATACAGCAAAATAGGCATTAATTGATTTAGTCGTAGCCTTGCTTGGGGTGTCATTTTTTTCACGCGAAAGCTATCGCGCAAATCTTGTATACCCTGATTTATTTCAGCTTTATTTTCAGTAATTGCAGGAAAAAAACCCGACACATCAATGGGAAAGGTGCTTTCCCATAACGCCTCAAACTCACCCATCAAGGGGTTTTCTTCTCGATGATCGCGACTAGGCTCAATGACTTTTTCAAAACAAGTATGTACCTGATACTGAATATCATTTAATACAACTAAAAAGCTTTCATAATCGTCAAATGCCAAACTATGAGCAAGCAAATATTGATCTTCTTCTAACTGAGGAAGTTTATGTGTCTGCAAGTCTCTTTTAGCTTGTAAACGATGCTCCACTTTTCTTAAAAAGAGATAGGCAGACTTCAACACACCCGCATCTTGCTCATCCATATAATTGCCCGCAACAAGCACTTCGAGCACAGGCAACAAATGGGGTCTTTGCAGGCGCACATCTTTTCCACCACGCATTAGCTGAATAACCTGAACCACAAACTCAATTTCACGAATACCGCCTAAACCTAATTTCACATTATGCCGATCATCTTTTCTTAATAATTCACGGGAAATAAGCTGCTTCATCTCTCTTAAGTCATTAAGCGTACTAAAATCCGTATATTTTCGATAAATAAAAGGTTTTAATTCAGTCAAAAATTTTGCACCGATACTTTCATTGCCTGCAACAACACTAGCCTTAAGCATTGCATAACGCTCCCACGGCCTGCCTTCTTCACGGTAATAATCAAGCATTGTGCTAAACGCACTCGCTAAGGGACCACTCACGCCAAATGGTCGCAAACGCATATCCACACGATAAACAAAACCTTCCTCTGTGTGCCCAGATAAAATACGAATAATACTCTGGCCTAACTTCACAAAAAATTCGCCCGCAGATAAATTATTTTCTCTATTAGCTGAAGGGGAACTTGTTTGCCCTTCAGCATCGTATGCAAAGATAAGATCAATATCAGATGAAAGATTAAGCTCATTAGCACCAAGCTTACCCATACCAAAAATAATAAAATGCAGCATGTTACCCTGAGCATCACAGGGCGCACCATAACGCAGGCTCAATTTATGCTCATAATAATCAAGCGCTATTTGTAGGCAGGCAGCCGCAAGATAAGAAAGCTCTACTGTAGATTGATTTATCGTAAGAGATTCAAGCACTTCAGCCTTAATAAGCCGACAGATATGAAAATGACGAAAAATACGCAGATTTTTATATAAAACACCTTCATCGCACTCACCTGAGCAAGGAAACATCTCATTAAAAAAAGTAATAGCACATGCTTTACTGCTAAAATATTTATGCTCACCTGAAAAAAAACACAGAAGCCATTCGGGATGACGAATAATTTGCTCATACCAATAATCACTTGCAATCAAAATGCGGATTAAATCTACCTCATGCAGGGAAAACTTAAAATCAACAGCAGACTGCATGGCTTGCGCTTTCATAGATCTAACTTTCTCGTGCACTGCGAGCATGGGTCTATTTTTATCCATAGCTAACTCCAAAAAGCATTAGAAATGAGAGCAGAAATTCGAATAATTTGTCATAGATGTTAGAAGCTGTCATAGATGTTAGAAGCTGTCATTATACTGTAACAAAAAGAGGCTTAAATTCATCGCGACTTATCACAGTAAAGAACAGTAAAGGGATAAAACCAATGTTGGATGCAACCGTACTTATTGTCGATGATGAATACGCAATAAGAGAAATGATAGCAGGCGCACTAGAGCTTGCACATTTTTCCACAATGCAAGCAGATGATGGGCTCGTCGCATATCAAATGATCATCGATCAAAGGCCGGATATTATCCTTCTTGACTGGATGCTACCGTCATTAAACGGTATTGCGCTTGCTAAACGATTAAAAAAAGAAAGTAGCACGCAGGATATTCCGATTATTTTACTCACAGCGAAAAGCGAAGAAGAAAATAAAATTTTAGGTCTAGATGCAGGCGCAGATGATTATATTACTAAGCCTTTTTCAACAAGAGAATTAATATCGAGAATACAAGCTGTTTTGCGTCGAACAAGGCCAACCCTTTCAGGTAAAAAACTCTCTTTTGAAGGTGTAGAATTGGATCCTGTGAGTCACAGAGCTTATGCGCATAATCAACCAATTGATCTTGGTCCAACAGAATATAAATTGCTAGAATTTTTCATGCTTCACCCAGAACGCGCCTACTCACGCGTGCAGTTACTTGATCAAGTATGGGGTGGCAATGTTTATGTAGAAGATAGAACAGTAGATGTGCATATAAGAAGATTACGAAAAGCACTAGAGCCGTCATTATGCGATCATCTTATTCAAACCGTACGCGGAACGGGTTATCGTTTTTCTAAAAAATAGCATGCTCAAAAACAGGGAAGTTTTTTCTAATTTCATGCAACTCATCAAAATTAAGGTCGCTCATCACGATACCCGTGCCTTGATCTATTTTATTTAGCACAACACCCCAAGGACTAACAATAGAACTACCGCCAAAAGTTTCTCTTGTTTCTTTTACATTATTTTTTATCAGGTGATGGGTGCCACCTTGATTTGCACCGATAATAAACATCTGATTTTCAATCGCACGCGCACGAAGCAATACCTCCCAATGCGCTAACCCTGTAATCCTTGTAAAAGCACTGGGCACAAAAGTTAAAAGTGCACCTTTCTTAGCCATTATTCTGAACATTTCAGGAAAACGTAAATCATAACAAACGGCAAAACCAAACTTACCCCAAGGACTTTCATACACACAAACTTTATTGCCAGGCTCAATATTTTTTGATTCGCGATAACAACCAACAGCATCATTAACCGTTACATCAAAAAGATGCACTTTATCGTAACGTGAAACACAAACACCCTGATCATTTAATAAAAAACAGGCCGCCCTCACGCGACTATTTTGAACAAGCTGTTGCTCATCATTCCTCAAAAAAGGTAATGTTCCTGCACAAATCCATACCCCATGTTTTTGACATAAACCACTTAAGATACTCAGCACCATTTCAGCTTTTTCTTCAGCAAAAGCGCGGGCTTTTTCAGCTGAAAACAAGGCAAAATTTTCAGGCAAGACTAACAGTTGTGCACCGGATTGCGCGGCTTGTTCAACGAGCAGGGTAAGCTGATTCAAATTGTACTGAACGTCATCTTGGCTTACCATCTGTAACGCTGCAACTCTCAAAATTGAAGGCATTACTTATCTCCACCAAAATTAAAATAATTTGCCTGTGTCACTTGAGGGTCATCCCAATGGCCCTGCAAATGAAAATACAAGGTTGTTAACTTATCAATCTGTTTGCCCAACGCCCACTCTAAAACATAGGCAGTTGCAGCAAGCGGCAAGCCACCCGTTGCGGCAGCAGGCAAAATTAAATTGCGACTTAACGGTAAAGTTAATGCCATTTTTTGATCTACTTTTTTATTTAATAAATCCACCGAACCACTGATCTTAAACTTAACCGAAGGACCTTCCATTTTAATTCCCTTAGTGATAACTGAACCATCATGGAAATTAAGGCGGCCTGCAATTTCATCATAAGCTAAACCTTTTTGATAAAGATCACGAAAATCTAGCTGCATTCTACGAATAAGCGTTTCAAAGTTAAGCAAACCAATCACTTTTACACTTGAGGCTTTTGATTCAACATCTAATAACTGCCCTTTTTTAATAGACACATTCGCGGAACCTTCGCTGCTGGACAACTTAAAATCAATGGGGCTACCTAACCAGCTTAAATCAGCTTCCAATACAGTACTCTCGCTTTTAATGGTAGGCGTATAGCCCCACTGCTGCTGCACATTACCTAAGTTTTTTACTTTAATATCGCCTAAAAAATGCGTGGTTGGCGCACCATCATTCCATCGCCAACTAATATTTCCAGCCATATCAATCGCATTTAAACGAAGAAATGCCTGATTAAATAACAAACCATCTTTTTGTTTTTCAGCGATAAAAGACCAACCACCCCAATCTTGCCCTTCAACAAAAAGATGATCTAAAACAAACCTAAAAGGTATCCAATCATTAGGATTAACTTTGTGAATTGCGGCAAGCGGCGCAGGTACATTCAACGCCTCTTCTTTTTTTACTTGATCAATCAGCGGATTTTTAGTAAAGCGATACTCACTAAGATGGATATCTATACCTCTATTCTCCCAGTCTGTAGGCGCCGTTATTTTTGCGTCAACATCCGTATTTTTAACAGCGATATCCCACCCTGACTCTCCTGCCAAGAGATCAAAATTAATATCAAACCAACTATGCTTATCAAATATCAGCTCTTCAACTTTTAGCTTGGCCGAATCAATGAGGGCAACCCAACTTTCAATTGTATTTTTACTGGCATTTGAAGGGGAAAGACTTATTTTCGCGACATCAGAAACGACTGGCGCCTCTATTTTTCTTTTTAATTGTTTTGCAAACCATCGCCACTGATTAATATTTATTTTTTCAACCGCCCCGACAATTGCCGAATTTTGATTACGCATTAAGTCTATATTTTTTTGCTCTAATACGTTTTTTTTATCGCCCAAAAAAATATTGCATGCCTTTACTTCATTCTTATTGAATAATAAATCTGCCCGCAGAATAGAACCATAATCAACGCTTACCCTCTGGTCATCATCTTTGCCTGACAGGTTATAACTAAAAGCCCTTACTTGCTCGGCGCTCTTATAAAAAGGAACAGGAATGCCTACTTCAACACCCTGCAGATTAGAATTAACTTCAATAAAGTTAGAGCGATCTTTCACTTGGTCGTTGTATAGAACAATGTCCGCTACATAGTCACTCTCACCAGATAAATTTAATAAAAGAGGATTTAAAGTCCAATCGTATAATGCACGCATTTCTGCTTTTCCATTAATGGAGACTTTAGTTGCAATAAATTTATTATATTGAAACTCTGACCCCACTTTTCCCGTAACAGACTTATCAAGTATTTTTGCTTTTATAGAGGGGGAAGTTAGCCCCTTTTGTGAATCATAGGTGAAAACCCCAGAAAGATTACTCACAGGTAACCGGTATTGTTTAAGTAAAAAATCAGCATTTTTAACCTCAGCTATAACTCTTATGAGGGCAGGCTCTATACTTTTTCGGGCTTTGTCATTAGGCTGCGCAGGCAATGGAATTTCAAGCTTGAGATTTAAGACGGCATTGCCTTTTGGCTCTATTTCTTTCAAAAAATCAATCCAGCTTTCCTTAAATAAGCCTTGCTCTAAGGTCGTGAAACCATCTTTTATGCTTGCCTCAATAATACCTTGAGCATAAATTTTTGACGTCAGTAAAGTATGCGGCAATATATCAACCGTAAAATTTTTTACGGTTGAGTCAAGCACTTGACCAGCACTAACCTGCACAAAAGTCTCTCGCCCATCAATCAAAGCATTAATTGATGCATCATGGACCTTTGGCCAAGGTGCAGCATAATCAAGCGTAGCTTGACTGACATCAAAATACATTTGAAATGTTCTTTGCTTCATTTCAGCGACAGGTAGCAATAGCTTTCCTGCATATAAAAAATCACCCCTATTTAAATACCCAGCCACAATTGCTTTATCTAACCAACTCACAAGCCCAGGAGAAAGTTTATGCACAGGAATATATTTAGAGGTTGCTTGAGCACGCCCCTCAAATACCTCGGAGAGTAAAAACAAATAAGGATTTGAATCTTGAATATTCTTGGATAGCTTAAAAGCTGTAACTGACTTTGCATCTTCTGTTTCAACACTCACCAAGTTACTCTTCAATAACCAACCTGACTCATTTTGCTCAAAAACAATGCCGCCTTGCATTTTTTCCCCTGCAAGCGTTCCTCTTGTAATGTTTTTTAAGTCGACAGAAAAATTATTCGCATTAAGCAAAAAAGAAGCTTGTTTATTAGAAAAATAAGTTTCGCCATTTAATCCTGAAAACTCAGGCCATTGCGTACCGCGACTAAAAGAAAGCTCATTAAATGTCGCCACCCCCTCAAAATCAATCAATTTATTTTTTAAAAGCCACCCATGAATTGCAAGCTGTTCAGCTGAGCCAGAAAAGCTAAAAGGGCCTGTTTTTTCGCCCATAAAAAACTTTATAGCTCGCTCAATGACAGGGGTTATTTTAATTGACTGCGCATTAATTACATACTCTTGATCAGCATGCTCTTTTAAAAAATTATTTTTCCCAAGCAGAGATTTTTTTTCATTTAAGTGATTTTCCACATAAAGTTTTGTTATAGGGGAAATAGTTTCATCATCTAAAATAGTGAGCTGATTTGCTATAAAGCGCCAACCACCGCCAGCAGTACGATCAAACTTAAAGTAACCCGAAATGCCCTCGAGTGAAAAAAATTCGTTACTAACGTCAGCCTCACTTTTTTCTTTTTTATTATTTTTAATTTTTATCTGCTTTAAATCAATCTCTCCCGTGAGCGCCTTGACCGCACCTTCTTCGATATCAAGCCACAATTTAGTAGCAACTAAAGCATTAATAATGCTATATCGTGATTTCTCAGTAATCCTAGAAAGAAAATCAGTGCCTTTTGCTGGATCCAAGGAAAGATACACGCTACCAGAGAAGCGATCAAAACTTGTTTTGTCTGTTGAAAGATTAGCCTTTAAATCAAGACTAATTAATTCATCATCTAACTGATCTAAACTTCCAAAAATATGGTACCTATCGTCAATAACTGCAAGATTTAATGCCTGAGATAAAAAATGATACGTCTGATTATTTGACTTAAAAATAAGCGTTGAATTTTTGAATGTCGCCGCCTCATGCTTAAGCACGCGCGTGAAAAAATCGGCTTTTTCAGATTTATTATCTGCTTGTTTTTTTTTCTGAGACGATAAAGGATCCTCAATATTTACAAGGCGCTTTTCAGCCCCTACGAGCGACCAGCTTCCCTCAGCTTCCTGCTCAAAAGTAACCTTTAAACCCTCTACCTCAATATTTTTAAAGACAAAGGAAAAAGAAAACAAAGAAGAAAAAATATCCAATTCAACACCTAAATAAGGTATAGAAAGCCTGTCTGATAATTGCTCATCATTTTGATAATTTAAAGTCACATCATGCAAACGAAGCACGGGATAAAAGAACGCCCAACTTGCTTCCAGTTTTTTAAACTTAAAAGGCAAATGAGTTTTATTCTGCAAATAAGACTGTATGGAAATCTGATAGTTTTCTAAAGAATGAGCAAAAATACGCCCAAATGTAACATAAAGCGCGCCAATCACTAATAGCGCAACAGCAAAATGTCTCACAGCACGAAACATTATTTTGAAAAAACCAAATGACACCTGGGATAATGACTGACTTTTTTTCACTATAATTACTTATGCGATTTAATAAATAAGAACAATATCAAATAACTCTTGAGAATAAACACTCTCAACTTGAAACTGTAACGTGGCACCTATCTCTTCTGCTATATCCGCAACATGAGAAGACTCTTCATCTAGCAAACGATCAATAACCGGCTGAGAAGCAATAATAAGATAGGATTTTAAATGATAAACTTTCGCCTCTCTCTTTATTTCTCGAAATATCTCATAACAAATCGTGCTGGCTGTTTTAATACGCCCTCTGCCTGTACACACCTTGCAAGGCTCGCACAAAATTCTTTCTAAGCTCTCTCTTGTTCTTTTGCGCGTCATTTCAACAAGTCCCAGCGCAGAGACACCCATTACGTTACAGCGTGAATGATCTTTTTCTAGCTGCTTTTCAAGCATTCTAATGACTTGTCTTTTATGCTCTTCTTCTTGCATATCAATAAAATCAATAATAATAATACCGCCTAAATTTCTTAAGCGAAGCTGTCTTGCAATTGAATGGGTTGCTTCTAAATTAGTCTTAAAAATTGTTTCTTCTAAGTTTCGCGAACCAACAAAAGCGCCTGTATTAATATCAATCGTGGTAAGCGCTTCTGTTTGATCAAAAATCAAATACCCGCCAGACTTTAGCGAAACTTCTCGCTGCAATGCTTTTTGAATTTCATCCTCAACACTATAAAGATCAAATATTTGCCTTGCACCAGCATAGTACTCAATCTTTTCTTCAAGGCTTGGCATGAACTCAGCAATAAAAGCTAAAATTCTCTTGTAAGCTTCGAGAGAATCAACTCTTAACTTCTCAACATGCACACGAAGCAAATCTCTTGTCACACGCAAATAAAGTGGTAACTCTACATGAAGGCAGCTCACTGCTTTTGATGATATTTCTTTTTTCTGTATTAACGCCCACAAACGAATTAAAAAATCTAAATCCGCTTCAAGTGACTCTTTCGACACATTCTCAGCCACGGTGCGAACAATAATACCGCAAGCAAGACTATCACCCTCAGCGGTCACAAAACCACGCTCTTTCAGTCCTGTTTCTACAATAGATTTTAACCTTTCTCTCTCTTGCGCTACTTCTATCCGCTGAGAAATACCCACATGTGTTACAAAGGGAAGGAACACTAAAAATCGAGAAGGAATAGATATTTGCATCGTCAAACGAGATCCCTTCTCGCCTATTTGGTCTTTAACAACTTGAACAACAATTTCTTGTCCTTCACGCAATAAGCTCTGAATAGGCAATGGGGCCACGGCCGAAGAAGAGACAGAAGATGAATCAAGCGGTTTCGCTTTTCCAGGAAAAAATAGGTCTGCCACATGTATAAAAGCAGCTTTTTCCCAACCAATATCAACAAATGCCGCCTGCATGCCTGGCAAAACACGCACGACTTTACCTTTGATAATTGAGCCAACTCTCGTGCGATCACTCTTACGCTCAATATAGATCTCCTGAACAGCGCCCCCCTCAACAATAGCAACTCTTGTTTCAACGGAGGTAACATTAATCAGTATTTCTTCGCTCATAATGATGTCCTAATTCTTAAGTTTTTTAAGATAAATGAATGCCACTTTTTTCTCTATGTTTTTTTAATAGCACATTTAGGGCAAAGAAAACGAAAGGCCACGCGACCCCGCTTGCTAATGCTTGCAGATAATAATCAAAGCGACTGATAACAATCTGAGTCAGTAATAATAGTAAAACTTTAAGTAACTGATAAACGCCCACCATAACAAAAATAACGACGCTTTGCTGCACGAGGGGAAAGTGACGAATTCTTAAGCGCGTATGAAAAGTCAAATAAGCCAGCACGGTTAAACAAAAAGCATTGAGACCAAGTAACTCATTATAAAAAACATCAAGCATAATACCAACACACCACGCACTCAGAATACCCACCCACTGCGGATAATAAATAAGCCAATATAAAAGCACCAGCACAACAATATGGGGATAATAAAGCTTGATAGCTAAAGAAGATAACAATGAAAGCAAAATAAATGCGACACAAAAAGAGCAAACCACTAAAATAAAAGGAGCCTGTTTTTCAGGCTGATAACTCATGGGTTTGCCTCTTTTCCTGGAACTAATTGCTGATTGCTTTTGGGTGGCGCTTCATTTTTTATCATTACAATTAAAACATAGCGAATACGATCAAGCTTAGAAAGCGGGATCGCTTCTATGCGCGAAAAGTGCTCATTAGTATTAGTGATGACGTCAGTTACAGAAGCAACAGGATAGCCAAAAGGAAAACGGCCATCTATTCCCGAACTAATTAATAAATCACCCTTTTTCACATCTGCCTGATGAGAAACATGCAACAGATATAAACGATCCATCATACCACTGCCAATAACTAATGCCCGAGCACCATTTCGGTTGACCTGAACAGGAATAACATGATTTGCATCGCTGACAAGCAGAACTCTACTCGTTGTTGGGCCTACATGAATAATTTGACCAATTATACCGTCATAATCTAAAACAGCTTGCCCAACCTCAATGCCATCCATACTTCCCTTACTTAAGGTAAGCTCCTGCCGGTAAAGGTCAGGCAAAACACCCAATACTTCAGCAATAACCGATGAAGACTCAAGCTGTTGGGCAGAATAAAGTAACGCCCTGAGTCTGGCATTCTCAGCTTTCAGTGCCGCTGTTTGCAAAAGATAACGAGCATGAACAAGTGACTGCTGCTTAAAATAATTATTTTCTATGCGCAACTGATCAATAGATTTAAAGTAAAAAGACATATGCTCATAAACAGAAAAAGGCAAATGAACAAGCCGATAGACAGGCTTTAAACTCCACTCCAAAAAAAAACGCGCATCATTCACCCAGTGATAACGGTAATCTATAACCATTAGCAACACAGATAGCACAGAAGCTATTATAAACTGTCGAAAAACCAGATACCCGCGAGTGAAAGTCATGTTTTTGCAACAAAATAAATCTTTAAAAAAATCAAAACAATAAAACGTTCTGAAACTCACCCAATCAAATCATGAACAAAGGTTTTCTGGCTTTACTACAAAAAACTACTCAACGACAAAAAGATCAAATCCTCGCTCATCCATCAATTCCAGAGCCTTTCCACCGCCTCTGGCAACACAAGTCAAAGGATCTTCCGCCACAATCACAGGCAGGCTTGTTTCTTCCAGTAATAATCTATCTAAGTTACGCAGTAACGCGCCTCCACCCGTCAAGACAATACCGCGCTCAGAAATATCCGACGCTAACTCAGGCGGCGACTGCTCAAGCGCACTTTTAATGGCGCTAACAATCGCTGAAAGAGGCTCTTGCAAAGCTTCTAGAATTTCATTGCTATTTAACGTAAAACTACGCGGCACGCCCTCAGCAACATTTCTGCCGCGGACATCTAGCTCTAACATTTCATCTAAAGGATAAGCACAACCTACCTCAGTTTTAATTTTTTCAGCTGTCGCTTCACCAATCAGGCTGCCATAGTGTCGACGAACATAGGTAACAATCGCTTCATCAAACTTATCGCCGCCTACCCTTATTGAGTCAGAATAAACCACGCCATTAAGCGAAATAATCGCAATTTCAGTTGTCCCACCACCAATATCAACGACCATGGATCCACGGGCCTCATCAACCGGCAAACCTGCGCCAAGCGCTGCTGTCATAGGCTCTTCTATTAAATATACTTCTCTGGCGCCTGCAACCTCTGCAGACTCCTTAATTGCCTTACGCTCTACCTGCGTAGATTTGCAAGGCACACAAATCAACACCCGGGGACTTGGCGCAATAAAACTATAGCGATGCACTTTCTGAATAAAATGCTGTAACATTTTTTCTGTCACATGGAAATCAGCAATAACGCCATCTTTCAAGGGACGAATAGCTGTAATATTACCGGGTGTGCGACCAAGCATTTTTTTTGCTTCGTGCCCCACTGCCGCAACACTTTTTTGTCCATTATGCTGCCTAATAGCAACAACAGAAGGCTCATTTAAAACAATGCCCCTACCGCGCACATAGATCAATGTATTAGCGGTACCTAAATCAATAGATAAATCGCTTGAGAATAAGCCACGTAAACGCTTAAACATACCACCTTCTTGCTAACACCCTTGCTAACATAAACAAAATAAAAATCAGGAAAAAATGAGATAGAAATACAGACAAGAAAATAAAACGCAAAAAACTAGTCTAAGAGACTAGACGATATTTCTACTTTTACATAACAATCAAAGGAATTTCTGTGATGGGTCCCGCCGCTTAAAATAGCAGCAGTACAAAAGAGAGAAGGCGCACCAAGCGTTAAGCTTGGTGCAAACCCGAAAAACTAACCGACTTCTTTTATGCTCAACTTAATGCGACCCTTAGGGTCGACCTCAATTACCTTAACCCGAACACGCTGCCCTTCCTCTAAAAAGTCCGAAATTCTCTCAACTCTCTGCTGCGATATTTGAGAAATATGAACCAATCCATCTGTACCAGGCAGGAAGTTAACAAATGCACCAAAGTCTAATAGCCTAACAACGGTGCCTTCATATATTTCGCCAACAATAGGAACAACTGTCAATTCTTTAATGCGCTCCATCGCCATCATTGCTGAGCGCTTGTCTTGACCAAAAATTTTCACAAGACCAGTATCTTCAATATCAATAACAGCTTTTGTCTCTTCACAAAGCGCTCTAATTGTTGCGCCGCCTTTACCTATCACATCACGAATTTTATCCGTATCAATGCGGCAGGAGACATAGTGAGGCGCATGATCACTGGTTTGTGATTTAGGCACGCTAATTACTTTAGACATTTCACCCAAGATATGTAAACGGCCCTCTTTTGCCTGATTTAAAGCAATCTCCATAATTTGCTCTGTAATGCCTTCAATTTTTATGTCCATCTGTAAAGCAGTAATGCCTTCTTCAGTACCAGTAACTTTAAAATCCATATCACCTAAATGGTCTTCGTCACCCAAAATATCAGTTAAAACGGCAAAACGATTACCCTCTTTAACAAGCCCCATCGCAATACCAGAAACAGGCGCTTTAATCGGAACACCTGCATCCATCAATGAAAGGCTAGCACCACAAACACTCGCCATAGAAGAAGAGCCATTTGACTCTAAAATCTCAGAGACAACACGAACCACAAAAGGAAACTCATCAACGGAAGGTAGCACAGGTTGAACACCACGCCTTGCTAGCCTGCCATGACCAATCTCTCTCCTTTTAGGCCCCATACTAGAGCCAAGCTCGCCAACAGAATACTGAGGGAAGTTATAGTGAAGCATGAAGCCATCTGTCCGCACGCCCTCTAAAGCATCAATTAACTGTCCCTCTTTATTGCTGCCCAAAGTAGTGACAACAAGCGCTTGTGTCTCGCCTCTCGTGAACAGAGCAGAGCCGTGAGCATTATCAAGAACGCCTATTTCAATACTAATAGGACGAACAGAACGGTTATCTCGCCCATCTATCCGAGGTAAGCCATTTAAAATATTCTCTCTAACAATCTTCTTTTCAACCTCACTAAAAGCAGTCTTAACTTGTGCCGAAGTATATGCAAGCTGCGCAGACTTCTGATCAACAATAGAAACCTCTTCAGCTGGACACAACGCATTAACCGCTTCTAATTTCAATTTATCTATTTGCGTATAACGAGACATTTTATCGGTTATTTGATAAGCAAGCGCAATCTTATCTTCCATCATCTCAGCAATCTTATCCTGAACAGAAGTATCACGAGACGGAGCCTTCCATTCAATAGGAGAAACGCCCACTTCAGCAGCAAATTGCTTGATAGCCTGAATAGCAGCTTGCATTTCCTGAGAACCAAAAAGAACTGCGCCAAGCATTTCATCTTCAAGAAGCTCTTTTGCTTCAGACTCAACCATCAATACTGCTTTGTCTGTACCAGCCACCACTAAGTCGAGCAGAGAATCAGCTGTTTCAAGATAGCTAGGATTCAAAACATACTCATCGTTGATAAAGCCAACGCGAGCAGCACACATAACAGCCTTCATTGGTAAGCCAGAAATAGCAAGGGCTGCAGAAGTTGCAATTAGAGCAGCAATATCAGGGTCTGATTTTTTATCGGTAGATAACACGACAGCATTAATCTGAACTTCATGATTAAAATCACTATCAAACAAAGGACGAATAGGTCGGTCAATCAAACGGCTGGTTAATGTTTCCTTTTCGCTAGGCCTTCCTTCTCTTTTATTGAAACCACCAGGAATTCTACCTGCAGCATAAGTTTTTTCCTGATAATGGACACTTAAAGGTAAAAAGTCACCTTTATCACTTGGTTTTTTGCCAGCAACCACTGCAACCAATACGGTATTACTACCCAACTGCACTAAAACAGATGATGTTGCTTGCCTAGCCAATCTCCCCGTTTCTAAAACACATAGTTCTTTCCCAAATAGAAACTCTTTCCGCACAATTTTAAACATATTATTTTATCCAAAATTCGTTATATTCAGTTACTTGTTAAACCGCAAAAAAGAATTAGTCAAATAAGGCATTACGCCTCAATGAGTATTAATCAACATAATAAGTATTTAATTATTAAGATAGAAAAAGAAAACACAACTGATACAACAAAATACATGAGAGGAAAAATAAATTCCTCTCCGCAAAAACAGTAGGAATAACTGCTATTTTCTCAGCCCTAGCTGAGCAACGATGCTTTTATATTGCTCCACATCTGTTTTCTTCAAATAGTCTAACAAGCTCTTTCGGTTATTAACCTTACGAATCAAGCCTCTTCTAGAGTGGTGATCTTTCGTGTGTGCTTTAAAATGATCCTGCAATTGATTAATATCTTCTGTAAGCAGTGCAATTTGTACAGCACTTGAACCAGAATCCTTTTCATTTTTTCCAAACTTCTTAATAATTGCGCTGGTTACTTCGGACGATAAAGACATAATTCCCTCCAATATGCACTTAGTAGATAGATGACAGACAGAGAATAAATCCACGCATATTTGCAGACTCTCAGCACTGACACAAAAAAAATAAATCACACAAAGAGCAGAAAAAGCAAGCAGGCTGCTAAAAATCCCGCCCAAAGTGGAAGCTGATTATTACTCAAAGCGAAAACAAATACCACCCTAAAGTTACTGAGTACTCATTAACCGTCTAGGCCTAATAACGCCACCCTCAAACCCCTCCCCCAATCCAAAAAAGCCATTTATACTAAATAATGCAACCAGCCCAACAGGGCTTGACTCAAGTTTTAGGGCCTGACCCATCATTAAGCGACGCTGGCTAGACTCGCAAACTGACATACAAACAAAATCCTTGAATAAGAGATCCAAAGGGTATAGCAACCTTACATCCGCAGCCTCAATATCTAAAGAGTCCATCGAGTGAGAATGCGTTAAATCAAAGAAACCTGCCGTCAATCTTCTCAAGCCAGTCAAATGCGCCCCACACCCTATGAGCTTACCTATATCCTCAACTAACGTTCGAATATAAGTCCCCTTGCTGACTTTAACATGAAACTCAAACTCAGCCGTCATAGGATCAAAGGCTGTCAATTGCGAAAAGTAAATATTAACATCTCGGGATTTTCGATCAACAACAAGACCTTTTCTTGCCAGCTCATACAGATGCTTTCCTTGCTGTTTTACAGCTGAAAACATTGGCGGAATTTGAGTAATTGCACCTCGAAAGTGATCCATGTAAGACCGCAGGAGATTAAAAGTAAGAGGAGGGACATTTTGTACGAGTAAAATCTCGCCATCACAGTCGCCTGTGGTTGTTTCTACGCCAAGCTTAGCGCGCACAAAATAGGATTTATCAGAATCAATTAAGTATTGAGAAAATTTTGTTGCTTCACCAAAAAGAATAGGAAGAACGCCGGTAGCCACAGGATCAAGACTACCTGTATGACCAGCCTTAAGAGCAGAAAAACGACGCTTTACCATTTGCAATGCAGTGTTAGAACTAACACCGGCAGGCTTATCTAAGATAAAAATGCCGTTTATTGATCTCCTTGCGGCAGACCTACTTCGCTGCATATACCACCCAACTGTTCTGAGTTTGCATTTTCCTCTGCGCCCACCACGAAACCCGTATTAATTTTACTTAATAGAATATTCATGTTTTGACCACGAATAAACACCTCATCAAAATGAAACCTTAATCTTGGCGTAACCTTTGTATTTAAATCTTTTCTCAGCGCATTTCTCAGAAAACCTGCAGCACTTTGCAACCCACGAATTGAATCACGCGCCTCTTCTTCAGAGTTCTTTCCTAGAACCGCAACATAAATATCTGCATAAGAAAGATCGCGACTAACTTTTACATCAGTAATGGTCACAAAACCAACCCTAGGATCTCTTATTTCTCTATGGATAAAAAGCGCAAGGTCTCTTTGTATACGTTCAGCAATTCTTTTAATACGAGTTGCATCAGCCAAGCAAAAACCCCTTATAAAACTCTAGTGATTTTTTTGACATCATAGGCTTCAATCTTATCTTTTTCTTGCACATCGTTGTAACCACGAACAGCAACGCCACACTCCATTCCCTGCTTAACTTCCGAGGCATCATCTTTAAATCGTCGCAGAGACTCAAGCTCTCCCTCAAAAACAACAACATTATCTCGAAGAACACGAATACGTTTATTTCTAAACAAAGAACCTTCTTGCACCATACATCCGGCAACCAAGCCAAACTTAGAAGATCTAAATACTTCCCTGACTTCGGCAACACCCAAGATTGTTTCTCTCAACTCTGGATCTAGCAAGCCAACTAAAGCCTTCTTGATATCGTCAATTATGTCGTAAATAATGCTGTAATAGCGAATCTCTATGCTTTCATCTTGACTAATCTTTTTAGCTTGGGCATCAGCTCGTACATTGAAAGCAATAACGACAGCCTTAGCAGTTAAGGCCAAATTAATATCGGACTCAGCAATAGCGCCAACACCAGACCCAACAATATTCACTTTAACTTCTTTATTTCCAAGATCAGACAAGGAAGCAGTTAGCGCCTCCAATGAGCCGCGAACATCAGTCTTGAGAATAATATTGACATACTTTATTTCTTGATCACGAACATTATCAAAAAACCCTTCTAATGAAACAACTTTCTGACGAGAAAATTTCTGCTGACGACGCCTATCGCCTCTAAATTCAGCAACCTCTCTCGCCTTCCTTTCGTCGCTAACAACCATAAACTCATCGCCAGCATCTGGCACACCAGGCAGGCCAAGAATTTCCACAGGAATAGAGGGCGTTGCAATAGAAAGCGACCGCCCATTTTCATCTTGCATTGCCCTAATTTTACCAAAAAAAGTACCAATCAGAACAACGTCGCCCAATTTCAACTGACCTTTCTGTACCAAAACAGAAGAAACAGGGCCCCGACCTTTATCTAGCTTTGACTCAATTACAATACCGCTCGCCAAACCTTCAAATGGTGCTTTTAATTCAAGAATCTCTGCCTGCAAAAGAATAGATTCAAGCAAATCATCAATCCCCTGCCCCGTATGAGCAGAAACATTAATATACTGAACCTCACCACCCCACTCTTCGGGCAACAGACCTTTTCGAGTTGCCAGCTCATTCTTAACTCTTTCAGGGTCAGAGCCATGCTTATCAACTTTATTTATGGCAACAATAATCGGAACACCAGCTGCACGCGCATGATCTATTGCTTCTTCAGTTTGAGGCATCACCCCATCATCAGCTGCAACCACTAAAACAACAATATCAGTTGCTTTCGCACCTCGCGCGCGCATTGCAGTAAAAGCAGCGTGTCCAGGCGTATCAAGAAAAGTTATTACGCCGCGCTCAGTCTCAACATGATAAGCCCCAATATGCTGAGTAATACCGCCAGCCTCTCCCGCAGCAACTTTCGTTCTGCGAATATAATCAAGCAAGGAAGTTTTTCCATGATCAACGTGGCCCATGATAGTTACCACAGGAGCCCTAGACCTTAAATCAACCTTAGACTGAAAGTCTTCAAGACTTTTCTCTAGGCGCGCTTCAGCCTCGTTTTCTTTGGCTAGAATATACTTATGGCCCATATCTTCAATAACAACAATAGCCGTATCTCGATCAATTGGCTGGTTCAGTGTCGCCATAGTACCAAGATTCATCAAACGCTTAACAACCTCACTGCCCTTAACAGACATTTGTCCAGCAAGGTCTGAAACAATAATTGTGTCACCGAGCAAACGCACCTCACGAACCATAGGCTCGGAAGGTTGGGTAAAGCCGTGCTCCTGATCTTTTTTTGCAGACCTATGAGCGCTAAATTTTGGCTTTCTTTCGGGAAGCTTTCTTGACGATCTCTTTGAAACTCGCTCTTCAGCTTTAAGGCTTTCTTCAAAAGCCAACTTAACCAACTGATCTTGCTCTTCTTCTTCTTCAACCAATGGCTGAGAATCAGTTTTCCTGCGCTCTAACTCTTCAGCTATTCTCTTTGCTCTCTCCAACGTTTCTTTTCTTGCCTTTTCCTCTGCTTCTTTTCGTCGCTGATCAATGGCGGCCTTTTGAGCCTTCTCTTCCGGCGTTAAAGTTTTCTGAGACAAAGACTCGATAAGCTCTTTAGTTGAATCAGGCTTAGATGTTTTATCAGCAACGGTAGATTTAACCTGCTTAAATTTTGCCGATTTATCTATAACAGGCAATTCATCCCTCAAAGAAGGATAAGATTTTTTGATGCTATCAGGCGACTTTATAACAGGCAGGGCAGGCGAAGTCATGGCCTCAGAAGTCGTACTAGCCGATATAGCACCAGACAAATCTGGCGGCTTATGAGAAGAAGCGCTTTCAATATGAGAGGAAAGGGCACCGCCGCCACTTAGCGCAGCGTCAGTAGGCGCTAAACTTTGAACAGAAGAGCCGCTAACTTCATCAGCATCGCCTTCTATTTTTTCACCTAAAGAGGGTTTTACATAAACCCGCTGCTTACGCACTTCTATATTGACTGTCTTACTTTTTCCCTGAGGGTTTGCCACACGAAGCGTGCTCAAGCTTTTTCTTTTTAATGTAATTTTTTCCTCAGCATCGCTACCATGAGAAATACGCAAGAAATCAAGCAGCTTTTGTTTTTCTTCATCTGAAATTACAGCATCAGCTGCAGCATGCTTTAGTCCAGCATCTTGGATTTGCCTTAGAAGCTTCTCAACAGGAACACCCACGACTTCAGCCAACTGCTTAACTGTCACTTCCACCATACTCTTTCTTCCCCACGCAAACTAATGCTTCACTCATTTAATTTTATGCTTTCGCCAAACTTGCAAATACAGTGAACAAACAGAGCAAATACAAGCCACTTCTACGCATTACGCCTAAAAAAATCACAGAAACCAAGGCTCTCTTGCTTTCATAATCAAGCTTGCCGCGCGCTCTTTTGTCATTCCCTCAAAAAGCATTAGCTCATCTATTGATTGCTCAGCAAGACTCTCTACAGTACTAATTCCGCCCCCAGCCAACAAATGCGCTAACTGACTATCCATCTGATCCATTTGCAAAAGATCGATAGATGGCTCGACCGACACAGCCTGCTCCTCGCTCACTAACGCCTTAGTAAGAAGAACATCTTTTGCGCGTCTTCTTAGCTCATCAACTGTATCAGAGTCAAACTCTTCAATTCCTAGCATTTCATCAAGAGGAACATAAGCAACCTCCTCAAGAGAGGTGAAACCTTCCCTCGCCAAAACACTAGCAACATCCTCATCTATCTGTAAATCACGCACAAAACTCTGAATATAACGACCCACTTCCTCTTCTCTACGCTTACCAGCATCAGCAGTGGTCATAACATTTAACTTCCAGCCAGTAACATCTGAAGCTAAACGAATATTTTGACCGCTCTTACCAATTGCCTGCGCTAGCTGCCCTTCCTCCACCGCAATATCCATTGAGCGACGATCTTCGTCAACAATGATAGAAACAACTTCAGCAGGAGAAATTGCATTAATCACAAACTGCGCATCATTATCATCCCACAAAAGGATATCAATTCTTTCTCCGCCCAACTCATTAGAAACAGCCTGAACTCTTGCCCCCCTCATGCCAACACACGCCCCAATAGGGTCAATACGTTTATCATGAGCAACAACAGCAATTTTTGCTCTAGAACCAGGATCTCTTGCTGCAAACTTGATCTCAACCAAATCTTCGCCAATCTCAGGCACTTCAACTTTAAAAAGCTCAACCAACATCTCTGGACGCGTCCTACTAACAAACAGCTGAGGCCCTCTCACGTCTTTACTGACCGCATAAAGAACGCCCCTTAGACGCTCCCCAACACGCACCGCCTCGCGCGGAATTAGCTCCTCTCGATAGATCACAGCTTCAGCATTCTCGCCCAAATCAAGCAATATAGTATCGCGAGTTACTTTCTTAACAGTACCACTCACTAACCTACCAACCATTGATTCATAATATTCAGCAAGCTGGGCGCGCTCAGCTTCTCTTACTTTTTGCACGATAACTTGCTTCGCTGTTTGGGCCGCTATTCTACCAAACTCAACAGACTCAATTTGCTCTTCATAATAATCATCAAACCCTAGAGATGCATTCTTTTCCTGCGCATCCTCAATGGAAATAACGCGCCAAGGTTGAGTCCAATCTTCTGAGTTATCAGAAACAATCTTCCAACGCCTATAGGTCTGGTAATCGCCAGTTTTACGATCAATTTCTACGCGAACATCCATATCATCGCCATACTTCTTCTTTGTGGCTGTCGCGAGCGCAGTCTCAACCGCCTTAAAAATCAATTCTTTCTCTACACCTTTTTCGTTAGAGACAATATCCGCTACCAATAAAATTTCTTTGTTCATCTTTCAGCCACCCCGTACGATTCTACGAATACAGAAATACTAACGATTGAATTTAATATCAGGGACCAGTCTTGCCTTATCTATACTAGCAAAGGGCAGAGAATGGGATTTCCCCTCCCTCTCTATAGTCAATAACTCTAAAGCCTCATCCACACCAATTAGTTTAGCCTCAGTTTTTTTTGGCAAGCCCGACACGGGAGAAGCGAAATGAAAAACAAAGGATGAACCACGATAAAAGGGATACTGCGAGAACTTGAAAAGAAACCGATCCAAACCAGGGGAAGATACCTCCAAGGAATAAGAGAACTGCAAAGAATTCTCTACATCCAACACACCAACAAGCTGATGACTTACCGCAGCACAGTCATCAACAGATATTCCAGAGTCGGCATCTATAAACACCCTTAAAAGAGCAGAGTTCGACCTTGGAATATACTGGAGACCCCAAAAAACATACCCCATACCCTCAACGACAGGAGTGCATACGTCTTCTAACTGCTTAATAATACTTCTCAAATTTACAACCCCAAACGAATACGATGCACAAACAAAAAATGGGCACAAAGCCCATTTTTAATATAAAAATCTATCGAAACACGACAACCAAAAGCTACACTCAGCCAGCCAAAATCAGGATAGACCAAACATAAGAACTTGCAAATGAGTAGCTTAGAGGATATCAAATATGGTAGCGGGGGCTGGATTTGAACCAACGACCTTCGGGTTATGAGCCCGACGAGCTACCAGGCTGCTCCACCCCGCATCAGAAAAACCAAACTATCAGAAGGGTCGAGAATATACGCAAGAGAAACGCTCTTGTCAAGCGAAACAAAACACTTCAAACAATATATAAATTACATTGGTACCGAAGGCCGGATTTGAACCGGCACAACCTTACGGTCACTACCCCCTCAAAGTAGCGTGTCTACCATTCCACCACTTCGGCAATACAATAAACTAACTCATATAGCTGCGTATCATACCGTTGATTTTGTAGAGGTCAAGCGTTTTAACCAGCCTGAAATTGGCTTTTTTAAAAACCAAAAAATAAATCGCTGAAAGATTACGTAACGAACACCATCACAAAAAAATCGCGAAGGTGGAACGAGTAATTCAGGTGAATATAGTTGAGCTAATAATTATCATATATACTTGCCTGCCAACATAAAATCATACGGATACTACCAATATAAAGGCTAAGAAATGAAAACCTTTCAAGAGCTAATTTTAACACTACAAAATTTCTGGTCAAAACAAGGCTGTATCATAGTACAGCCCTACGATATGGAAATGGGGGCGGGCACATTTCATCCAGCCACATTCCTAAAAGCCATCGGCCCTGAAAAATGGCGCAGCGCATATGTTCAACCCTGCCGCAGACCAACTGATGGACGATATGGAGAAAACCCAAACCGTCTTCAGCATTACTACCAATTCCAGGCTGTACTTAAACCTTCGCCCGACAATATTCAAGAGCTTTACTTGCAGTCACTTTACGAGCTAGGCATCAACCCCAACCTTCACGATATTCGCTTTGTGGAAGACAACTGGGAATCACCCACACTTGGCGCTTGGGGATTAGGATGGGAAGTGTGGCTTAACGGAATGGAGGTCACGCAGTTTACCTATTTCCAGCAAATTGGTGGCTTGGAATGCTTTCCGGTCACAGGCGAGATCACCTACGGACTTGAAAGAATTGCAATGTATTTGCAAGATGTAAATAGCGTATACGACCTAACCTGGGCACATGAGCCTAATCGCGTTACTTATGGCGATGTCTTTCTTCAAAATGAAATAGAAATGTCTCAATTTAATTTTGATGAGGCAAATATAGAGCTTCTTCTTCTACAGTTTGATGCTTTTGAACAAGAGAGCCTGAAACTAATAAAAAAACAATTACCCCTACCAGCTTATGAATACATACTAAAAGCTTCACATACCTTTAACCTGCTTGACGCAAGACAGGCAATCTCTGTTACAGAGCGACAACGTTATATCTTACGCGTAAGAACGCTTGCAAAACTTGTTGCTGAAACCTATTTTGCAGCGCGCCAAAAACTAGGCTTCCCACTGGCAGATGAAGAATGCCGCAACCACTACGACAATGCCCAGAGAGCCAACCAAGAAGGGTAAAAAACCATGACACCAACAGCAGACGATTACCTATTTGAAATAGGGTTTGAAGAATTCCCCGCAAAACTTCTCTTAAGTGCATCCCAACATCTTCAATCATGCCTAGATGCGCTTCTAAAAAAAGAAGCGCTTACTTTCGAAGTAATTGAGGCTTTTGCTACACCAAGACGCTTAGCAATACTTATTCATAAGCTAGCTTTTGAGCAGCCCACTAAACAAGTTGAAAAGCGCGGCCCTGCAATCCAAGCAGCATATGACAGCCAAAAAAACCCTCTACCCGCCCTAATAGGATTTGCAAAATCACTAGGCGTAAGTATTGATGAACTAAGGCCGATTAAAACAGACAAAGGAGAGCGGCTCTGCTATCAAACAACACAAAAAGGATTATCCGCAAAAAGTATTCTGCCAAAGCTAATAGAACAAGCGCTTAATTCAATTCCTGCCCCGAAAAAAATGAAATGGGGCAGCTCAAAATTTTCTTTTATTCGACCCGTTAAATGGGTTCTGAGCCTGCACGGAACCGAAGCGCTGCCTTTATCTTTATTTGGACTAGAAAGTCTGCGAGAAACAAAAGGACACCGCGCACATCATCCCGAACCATTAACAATTGATCATGCAAAAAACTATGAGCAGCTGCTTGAAGAGAAAGGATTTGTTATTCCTTCATTTAGTAAAAGAAAAAATAAAATTTCCCTGATGGCAACACAGAAACTAGAAATAGAAAATGAAAAACTTAATATAAGTGACGCACTCTTAGAAGAAATTACAGGGCTGGTTGAATACCCCCAAGCATTACGTTGCTCCTTCCCCGAAACCTTTCTTACAGTGCCTCAAGAAGCCTTGGTTTCCACGATGGAAACCAACCAAAAATACTTCCCAGTGTATGACTTAAAAAACACACTCAAAGCAAGCTTTATCATCATTGCTAATATAGCAAGCAGCAATCCTGCTACCGTAATACAAGGCAATGAAAAAGTCGTGCGCCCAAGGCTCGCTGACGCCAAATTCTTCTTTGAAAAAGATAAAGCCAAAACACCACAAGAGCTAAACGATAAATTAAAAAATATTCTATTCCAATTAAAGCTTGGTAGCGTTTGGGATAAAACAGAACGAGTAGGCAATCTTGCAAAACATATTGCACAAAAACTAAAACATTCAGAAACCACCGTTAAAGCTATATTAAAAGCAAACCAGCTTAGCAAAACAGACTTAGCAAGCGAAATGGTTGGCGAGTTCCCAGAACTACAAGGCATTATTGGCGGCTATCTTGCGCAACACTGGGGGGAAAAAGAAGAAATCGTCATTGCGATTAAAGAACACTACGCACCAAGATTTGCGCAGGATAATCTACCCATAACTGAACTGGGAACTATTTTAAGTCTTGCAGATAAACTAGACACGCTCGCAGGCATTTTTGGTGCGGGCATCGCACCTACTGGCGACAAAGACCCTTTCGGGCTAAGAAGAGCAATGCTAGGCGTCTTACGCATCCTGCTTGAAAAAGCTTACCCGCTAGACCTATCAATGCTACTCACAGAAGCACAAGCTGCTTTCAATAAACCAGCTTATGCGCACATAACAATTTCTAGCAGCGCCCTGCTGGATTTTGCGGTGGCAAGATTACCCGCAGCCATAGCCCAGCATCACATCAGGGGCGACGTCTTAAATTCAGTGATTGTCACAACTAAAAGTCTTGTACTAGAGGACATTCTCGACCGAGCCAAAGCTGTTCAAGCTTTTCTATCAACAACAGAAAGCGAAAGCTTCGTTGCTGCTTTTAAAAGAATAAAAAACATTCTCGCTAAAGCTGAAAACACAGAATCATTGAGCATCAACGCATCTCTTTTTGAAAAAGAAACCGAAAAAAATCTTCATGAAAAATTACAGGCGCTCGAAATAAAAGCAGAAACGGCTCATAAGGTAAAAGACTATAGTTCTTTACTCAATATTATTAGTCACCTTAAGCCAGCAGTTGATGTTTTTTTTGACTCTGTCATGGTTAATACGGAACAGCTAGAGTTAAAAAATAATCGCCTTGCACTGCTCGCTCAAACCAAAAAACTTTTTGGACTCATTGCAGACTTTTCTCTTATCCAAACTTGAAAAAGTGATTAATCCACCATGAAAAAAAATCGATTTGCCGCCGCATACGAAACAAAAATAATATTGCTCGATCGCGATGGAACGATAAATGAAGACTCAGACGACTATATTAAGTCTGAACATGAGTGGAAGCCTATTCCGGGCAGTTTAGAAGCAATTGCAAAACTCTCACAGTCTGGCTTTAAAATTTACATCATTACAAATCAATCAGGTATTGCTCGCGGCTACTTCACACTCGAAGACTTCAACAGCATGAACCAAAAGATGATGAAACTGCTTCAGAAACTCGGCGGGAAAATTGACGGTATTTATTTTTGCGCTCATCACCCCAGCGATCAGTGCCACTGCCGCAAACCCAAAACAGGCCTAATTGAACAACTAGCAAAAGACATTAATACAAACTTAAAAGGCTCACTTTTCGTTGGCGATTCACAATCTGACCTAGAGGCAGCAGAAAATTATGGTTTAACCCCAGCACTCGTTTTAACTGGCAAAGGGCAAAAAACACTTGAAAAAACGAATATGTCAAACCTCATTTACTTTGAAAACCTTTACGCTTTAACAGAAAAATTTCTTACAAAAAATACTTAAATTTCAACTTGCGCACCCACCTCAATAACTCGGTTAGGCGGCAAATTATAATAAGTAACCAAGTCACCAGCATTTCGCATCATCATTGAAAAAAGGCGCTCTCGCCACAAAGCCATACCCTCTTTTAATGCCGGAATAACAGACTGCCGACTTAAGAAAAAGGAGGTTTCCATTAAATTAAATTCAAGTCCAACTGATGAGCATAATTCCAGCGCCTTAGGAACATCTAATTCATTTTTAAACCCAAAGAAAATATCAATCTGAAAACAGTTATAACCTAAAGAAGTGACTTTTATTCTCTGATCAGCAGAGATCCAGGGAATTTCCTCGACATAAACTGTGACAAAAACAACACGACTATGCATAACTTTATTATGATACAAATTATGCAGTAAAGAATGAGGCACACCCTCTGATTCACTGCGTAAAAATATCGCAGTGCCTGGCACGCGATGAGTAAGAGAAGAGGACATCACTGAAGTCAAAAAAGTATCCAGCGGCAATAATTGTTTCTTTATCTGATTTCTCAATAAAATTCGCCCTTGAAACCAAGTCGACATAAAAATATAGACCAATACCGCAGCAACAAAAGGATACCAACCACCTTTCATTATTTTCAGCATGTTAGCTCCAAAAAAGGCAAGATCAATAACAACAAAAAACCCAGTTGCCGCAATACAAAGCAATAAATTGTAATGCCAGCAGTAGCGAATAACAAAAAAGGTCAGTAACGTTGTGATTAACATTGTGCCTGTTACTGCAATACCATAAGCAGCCGCAAGCGCAGAAGAAGAGCCAAAACCAACAACAGCAAGAACAACAAAGAAAAACTGTATCCAGTTAATTGTGGGAATGTAGATCTGCCCAATTGAAGTTACTGAAGTATGAAATATTTTGAACCTTGGTAAATAACCCAAGTTAATAGCTTGCCGAGTAATTGAAAAAGTGCCAGAAATTGTTGCTTGAGAAGCAATCACCGTTGCTAATGTTGCAAAAATAACCAGAGGGAAAATTCCCCACTCAGGTACCTGATTAAAGAAAGGATTGCTTACCGACAAAGGATCTCTCAGCAATAAAGCACCCTGCCCCAAATAACTTAAAACCAAAGCAGGAAAAGCGAGAAAAAACCACGCCAAACGAATAGGAAAATGACCAAAGTGACCAAGATCTGCATAAAGCGCTTCTGCGCCCGTTACGCATAAAACAATAACGCCCAAAACAGTAAAAGCTAACGCCCCATGATTGATAAAAAATGATAGGGCGTACAATGGATTAGCAGCCATTAAAATACTAGGCTCTAGAATAATATTCATAACGCCAAGTACGCCCAATAAAATAAACCAACAAACCATAATGGGGCCAAACAAAAAAGCGATTTTATGCGTACCTTTTTTCTGCGCAAGATAAAGCGCCGCGAGAATAGCAATTGAAATAGGAATCACAAATGGCTTTGATTCGGGCAAAACCAGCTCCAAACCTTCGACAGCACTTAATACAGAAATAGCGGGAGTAATAACGCCATCACCATAAAAAAGGGCGGCGCCAATGAGCCCTATCATTATAAGCGCCGTACGAAGCATGCCACGATTAGAGACTGAAGAGGACGCCAAAGCAATCATCGCCATAATCCCTCCCTCCCCGCGATTATGTGCACGAAGTATCAATGTAACGTACTTCAGGGATACCACAATAATAAGCGCCCAAATCATCAACGAGATAACGCCCATGATGTTTTCAGTCGTCAGCACTAAGCCGTGATCATGGTTAAATGTTTCCTTTAAAGCATATAATGGGCTTGTTCCAATATCTCCATAAACAATACCAACAGCACCTAAAACCAAAGAAAACAAACTCGATTTTTTTTCATTATTGCTCATGAAATAACCTTATGTACGTGATAACCGAAAAACAATTCACATGAAAAGTATGCATGCTGAGTGAAAGTCAACGAGTATATAAGCAAAAAAACAATAAGCAAGCAATTCACCTCTGGGTATTTTTTATAAAAATCACCGGGCAAAAAAATAGCTCTATTTTTAAAAAACAGCACAAAAAACTAGACGAAAAATTAGTTTCTTTAAGCCACTAAAGTCTTTTCGCTCAAAAAATACATTAATTACAAAAGACTCTGCTATTCTTTTTAGCTGAAATACGTAGGTATAAACACGAGGAGATATTTCTTTATATTTATAAAGTTGATAGCTAGGCCAATATAGTCTCATAAAAATACTTTACAAACACACACGGAATTGATAAACAGGCTCTCAGCATTAACGGAGTGAGGAGAAACGCTATGGCAGCCAAAGCAGGATCAAAAACGACTTCAAAATCATCAAGCAAAAAAAATAGTGAGAGCGAAGAGGTTACAACAAACGAGAAAACCTCCCCGACCACCACACCTGCTCTAGATATGGATCAGGTTACACCTGCCAATAAAAGCGGATCAAATTCAATCTTGTCTTTTGGACTTGCGGCCTATCAAGTTTCAGAAGGCGAAGAATATATGAATGCAAAACAACTTAAACACTTTAAGGTCATCCTAAACAAATGGAAACAGGATCTTATGGAAGAAGTGGATCGCACTGTTCATCACATGAAAGATGAAAATGCTAGCCTGCCCGATCCAGCTGATAGAGCCTCTCAAGAAGAAGAGTTTAACTTTGAACTCAGAGCGCGTGATAGAGAGAGAAAACTAATCAAAAAAATTGAGCAGTCGCTAGAAAGCATTGAGCATGGCGAATATGGTTACTGCGATACATGCGGCATTGAAATTGGCTTAAGAAGACTTGAAGCACGTCCTACAGCAAATCTGTGCATAGATTGCAAAACTTTAGATGAGATCAAAGAAAAACAAACCAAAGGATAGTTTAGGCTAGAAAACGAGGCAGGATACAAAGCAAGGAGAGAGGCAAAGATGTACATTAACCGTCTTATTATTGCTTTCTCTTTAGCTTTGTTTTTTCTTTCGCCGACAGTATTTTCATGGGCACTTGAAAACAGGCTCCAGTGGTATCGGCCTTTTATTGCAAGCCTAGCTGTAATTATTATTACTTTCTGGTTCAGTCGCAGCAAAGATCTTGATGACCTCTAACTTTATTATCGCAATAACCCCCGCCCTTTTTCTTATTGCAATTATTCTACTGCTAAATAACGCCATACAAAAAAAGAGAATTCCTGCTTCAGTTGCCCAGCATCCTGCCGTATTTATTTTCACTTTATCAACGCTAATAAGCAGCTGGTTTCTTTTAGGCAGCACCGGCTTTGCTTATCAATATGGCTATAGTTATTTTGCTCACTACTATGGCGTTAGCGCTCTATTCATTATCGCGCCAATTTTTTTACTGCCGTTATACCGCCTTACGCATACTTATCAACTGCTCTCCCTCGCTGATTTATTTGTATTTCGATATAGAAGCTCTCAGGTTGGCAGGCTGGTTGCGCTAATCAGTCTTATCGCCTCAATTCCTCTTTTATCATCACAAATTACAACCGCTAATCAAGTTTTTTATCTTATCAATCCCAGCGAAAAATCATCAAATATATTTGCAGTTTCTTTTTCAATTACCCTCTTTCTTCTTACGATCCACTTAAGTTTTTCAGGCTCAACTAAACACGAAAATGGCTTAAGTTTAGTCTTATGCACAGCCCTAGCAGGCTTCATTAAAATGGGCTGTATTGTGATTATTGCTGTATATGCGTATTTTTTTGTGCTGGATGAAACACAAACACTTTATGACTGGCTATCACAGACGCCTCAAGCAACCGAAATGCTTTATTCTCCTCTTGAACATGGTAACTGGAGCACCTTAATTTTTGTAAGCTTTGCAAGCGCAATTACCCTGCCACACATTTATCATTCGGTTTTTTCAGCATACACAGAACAAAAATCAATTATTCAAGCGAGCTGGGGTTTACCTTTATTAATTTTAATTACCGCTATTATTCCCCCGTTTATTTTATGGAGCACACTTAAACTCAAAATCTTTGCTGACCCCAATTATGCTCTTGTGCATTTTGCTATAGCCTCTCATTCAAAAATTTTAATTTTGATCGTATCAATGGCTTCTTTGATTGCTTCAGGCGCTATTATTATAGCTGCCTCGACCAATCTAAGCGTCATGCTGACCAACTATCTTGTGCTGCCTTACATTATCCACAAACCTAAGAGCGACTTAATTTCAACATTGCCAAAATTTAATGCCCTATTTGTCATGTTAATTATTTTGCTTTGCTTGTTTTTTCATCTTTTTCTGAATAATACACTCGATTTAACAGAGTCACTTTTTCTAACGCTTGCTCTTTTTACACAATTTTCGCCAGGGCTTGTTGGGGTTTTATTTTGGACAAGCGCAACTAGAATGGGATTTATATGCGGACTAATCTGTGGCTTTATCATCTGGCTTTTAGGGCTATTTTTACCAACCCTAGATCAAGGCGCAAGATTACCGTTTGATCTAGGGTTTTCCCCGAATATTGATAACTGGCAAGCACCAACAATGACTGCTTTTATCGTAAACATGCTTGTTTTTATAGGCGTCTCAATTTATCGGAAACCCTCACCTCAAGAACGCTATGCAGCGGAAGCCTGTGTAAGTGCTCACGTTAAAAAATCAATCCGTTCAGTGCTGACGGTAAATAGTATTGCAGGATTTATCAGAAAGCTAAGTCACTCTATTGGACATGAATCAGCCGAACAAGAAGTAAAAAAAGCACTGCAAGAGCTAGGCTTAACGCATGAAGAGGTTCGACCTTATAATCTAAGACGCTTAAAAGATCGCATTGAAATAAATCTTTCTTATTTATTAGGGCCGATGCTAGCAGGAAATATTATTGAAACAAGCCTAGACTCAGCGCAAAAAACAACAAAAAACACATCTGAAGATATTTATTTTATAGAAAGCCATCTTGAACGTTATCAGTTTAAATTAACAGGATTAGCTCGTGCACTTGACCAGCTACGCAGATTTCATCGGAATGTTTTGCAGGATCTACCCATTGGGGTTTGCATTATAGGCTCAGATAACGAATTAATTGCTTGGAATAAAACAATGGAAAAAATCACCCACTTAATGGGTGAAGAAGTCATCGGTGCTTCTCTTTCAGATATCAATGCACCGTGGAACGCCTTAATTAGTCAGTTTATTACAGCCGAAGCACAACATGTTCAATATCCTATTGAAATAGATAAAAAACAATTATGGTTAGGCTTTCACAAAACACAGGTTTCTCAGGAAAAAAATAGTAAAGAGGCGAGTTACCTTGTTATTTTGGTAGAAGATTATACAGAAATAAAAGTATTACAATCACAGCTCGCTCATAGTGATCGTCTTGCTTCTGTAGGCAGATTAGCAGTGGGTATCGCCCATGAAATTGGTAACCCTGTAACAGGCATCGCCTGTCTTGCACAAGAAATAATTGAGCTATCAAGAGAGTCTCAAACTCACTTGAGCGCACAACAAATTCTATCTTTAACAAAAAGAATCTCAAATATTGTGCAGTCTTTAATTAATTACAGTCACGCAGGGAAAACAGAATATGACTTCAGAACAGTCAACTTACGTGAAATTATTAGTGAAGCACTTAGTATTATTCAACTAAATCCTAAATCTAAACAGATTCAATTTATACTTGATCAGCCAGATATAACGACCATCCATGGCGATAGCCAAAAACTGATTCAAGTGTTCATTAATCTATTTGATAATGCGCTTGACGCTATTACAGACAAAGAAGAAGGAATAATCATAATTAGCGTTCGCGCCGACCCTCAATATATTTCTGTCACAGTCAAAGATAATGGAGTAGGCATTTCCCAAGAAATACTCCCACATATTTTTGAACCCTTTGTTACAACCAAAGAACCCGGAAAAGGTACTGGGCTTGGATTATCACTTATCTATAACATTATTAGAGATCACGGAGGAACGATTTCAATTGTAAGCCCGATCAAAGAAGAAAAAACAGGTACTGAAGCAACTATTCATTTACCAAAGTGTTACCTAAGTGAGGAAGTGTTACCTTAACAGCACTCATTCCGTAACATTTTAAACTGGTTATTTATATCCGTTTACTGCATCCTAATCCTTTTGCTTATCATAAAATGATTTTATTTCGCCGCCTTTTTTACTTAAGGCAGGTTAATCAAATTTAAGATTAGAGAGAACGGTCAGTATGAATCGGATTTTATTGGTTGAAGATGAACCCATCATTTGTGCTTCTCTGAAAAGATTACTTGAGAGAAATCAATATGATGTAACCGCAACCCACTCCGTTAACGAGGCCTTGGAAAAACTTTCGAGCAGTTCTTTTGACTTAATTATTTCCGATGTTCGTCTGCCCGGACAGCCAGGAACTTCACTTATAGAGGTGGGAAACAATACGCCTGTTCTGCTTATGACAAGCTATGCAAGTTTGCGATCTGCCGTGGAAGCCATTAAAAAAGGCGCTGTTGACTACATCGCTAAGCCATTTGATAACCAGGAAATGCTTGAAGCGACAGCCGCTGCCATTAAAAAACATACCTCAGCTATCACTTTACAGAACAAAAGTACGTCTACGAACAAAGAACAAGAAGCAAGCTCGCAAACAACAGGTATTGTTGGTCAATCTACGCAAATGAATTTATTGTTTAATAGAATGCATCGTGTTGCACCAACTGATTCAACGGTCCTAATCTTGGGAGAGTCAGGCACAGGTAAAGAGTTAGTTGCGAAAGCGCTACACGAACTAAGCAACAGAGCCACAGGCGCAATGATTTCTGTTAACTGCGCGGCAATTCCTGAAACGCTTATTGAATCAGAGCTGTTTGGTCATGAGAAAGGCGCTTTTACCGGGGCAGTGAGCCTACGCAAAGGGTTGGTTGATGCGGCACATGGTGGAACGCTATTTCTAGATGAAATTGGCGAACTACCTCTTGAAGCACAATCAAGGCTTCTTAGGCTGCTACAAGAAAAGGAAGTTCGCAGAGTGGGTTCTACGCTTTCAAGAAAGGTTGATATAAGGCTCATTGCAGCAACGCATCGAAATTTAAAAGTATTAGCACGAGAAGGGAAGTTTAGAGAAGATCTTTACTATCGACTAAATGTGATTGAGCTCAACATCCCTCCTCTGAGAAATAGGGGAGATGATAGAGTCATTCTAGCTGAGTTTTTCATACAAAAAGTATGCGGAAAATTAAAAAGAGCCCCGCTTAACTTTACAAGCTCTGCACTTGAAGCTATTTGTGCTTATTCTTGGCCAGGCAATGTAAGGGAGCTTGAAAATGCAATAGAGCGCGCTGTCGTTCTTTGCGATGAGCCGGCTATCTCGGCAGACTTACTGAATTTAGATGCTAACTCTGTTAATTCGCCGATGACAAATACAATAAAAGTGTTATCAAGTAGAGCAAAAAATATAGAGGATCCACAAGAAGACCTTCCACTGGAAGATTTTTTTATGCGCTTTGTTTTGGAGCATCAGGAATATATGACTGAAACAGATATTGCTCAAAAGTTAGGTATTAGCAGAAAATGTCTTTGGGAGCGCAGACAAAAACTTGGGATTCCTCGCAAAAAACAAACAGCAAAATTTTTCTAGGCTGCATATTCATAGAAGTGTTACGTTGTTACCATTAAAACGTAACACTTCCCACCGCGCACAGTAACACTTCTCTCGTTACAGTCTAACAGCAGAACCCAAAACAACTATAACACAATGATTACAATAGCCTTTTTTATTTTTAATAAACTGGCACAGTTTCTGCTTTATATATTATATGAAACAGCTCTTTAGAAAAAAGTCAGAACAAGAAGTACTCCCAACCATTAGGAGTATGATTAATAGCTTAAATAAAAAGAAGAAATAAAAAAGCAGGAGAGAAGAGATCAAAAAAAAAATATTATTAACATAACAAAAATAAAGATCTCAGATGACAGTGGAAGAAGAAAGCGAACTCAATAATAACAAGAAAAAAGAGGCGCCTTCTAAGAGAAACAAGGGATTGAATTTACCGGGCACACACTAAAATAACAAAAAGTGGCCCGGTCATGGAGGAGCAAGATAAACCGTATAGCTTACACAAATAACAAAAAAACACGTAAAGATTTGCCTCACGGCCTCCAAGGGTTTCTGGAAAAGAACCCTTGTTTTTATTGGCATCGCAAAGAAAGCTTAGCCTTGCGTCATATCACTCAGTTAGCACCGCAAATAAGTGTCCCCACTCCAAGCTCCGTAAAAAGTTCTAAGAGTAGAGCGTGAGGAATGCGCCCATCAATAATATGGGCACTTCGAATGCCTTTTTTAACCGCATCAATTGCGCACTGAATTTTTGGAAGCATACCGCCATGTATCACACCATCCCTCACTAAATTGTCCACATCAGAAGCCATAATCCGATCAATTAATACGCCAGACCGATCAAGCACGCCAGAAGTATTAGTCAATAATACTAACTTTTCTGCCTTCATTTCCTCAGCTACTTTACCTGCAACTAAATCTGCATTGATATTGTATGCCGCTCCCAATTCATCAACCCCAATAGGGGCAATAACAGGAATAAAACCTGAATTAATGAGCGACTCAAGCATAGCAATATTCACCCTTGTCACCTCGCCGACAAAGCCAAGATCAACCAATTGTTTAGCTTCATCAATTAAGCTCAGCTTTTCCGCAAGAAGCAAAGAGCCGTCTCTCCCTGTCAAGCCAATTGCGCTACCTCCATGCCGATTAATTAAACTCACAATTTCTTTATTAACCAGCCCACCTAGAACCATTTCGACTATACCCATAGTTTCATGATCTGTTACTCGCATCCCCTGAATAAACTTCCCCTCTTTACCCTGCAACTTAAGCTGATGATCAATTTGAGGCCCACCGCCATGAACCACAATAGGCTGCATACCTACACACTTCAGCAAAACGACATCACGAGCAAAAGAGCTTTTTAATTGCTCATCAATCATCGCGTTGCCGCCATATTTAATAACCAGCGTTTTTCCTGAAAATTTTTGAATAAAAGGAAGCGCCTCAGCTAAAACGCAGGCTATATTTTGAGCATCACTTAAACTCATCACCATAAAAACACCACTAAAATAAAACTTGAATTGTAGAATCTACACTTAAGAGCGCATCTTTAAATAACGCCTTAATAGTCTCTAAATAAGCACGATTATCAGCCTCAAATCTTGCAACTAAATTAGGTGTTGTATTGGATGCACGAATAAGCCCCCAACCTTGCTCGGTATCAATTCTGATTCCATCAATTGTTGTGATTGTGCCGGCAGCAGTTGCAAGCTTTATTTTCAAGCTATCAACAATTTTAAATTTACTTTCTTCTGTTACCGGAATATTAATCTCAGGCGTAGATATTTTTTCTGGAAAGCGCGCAAAAACCTTATCAGCAGTATCTGATTCAAAAGAAAGAATTTCTAGCAATCTAACCGCTGTATAAAGCGCATCATCAAAACCATACCAACGACTATCATTATAAAAAATATGCCCGCTCATTTCGCCAGCAAGAATTGCTTTTGTTTCTTTAAGTTTTGCTTTAATTAAAGAATGGCCTGTTTTCCACATAATAGGCCGACCACCTAATTTTAAAATATGATCAGATAAATCCCTCGTACACTTGATGTCAAAAATAATATCCGATCCAGGAATTCGACTTAATAAATCCTCAGCAAGCAACATCATCAAACGATCAGGATAAATAATCTTGCCCTCAGGCGTAACAACACCTAAGCGATCGCCATCACCATCAAATGCCAAACCAATATCTGCTTTTTCTTTTTTAACCGTTGCAATCAGTGTTTTTAAATTACTTACCTTGCTTGGATCTGGATGATGATTTGGAAAATTACCATCCACATCCGTAAACAGAGGAATCACTTCCGCACCAATACTTTCAAATAATCGGGTTGCAATCACGCCCGTTACACCGTTACCACAATCAATAACAATCTTTAATGCTTTTGATAAAACCGTATCACTTACTATTTTATCAACATAACGCTCTAGTATGGTTTCATCTACGTGAAGAGTTCCTACGCCGGAACAATAGTCCTGATTTGCAATCCTATTTTTTAGATTTTGAATATCTTGCTCGGCAAGAGTTTGGCCCTGAATAACCATTTTAAAACCATTGTACTCTGGAGGATTATGACTACCCGTTACCATCACACCTGATTTTGACTCTAAAATATTTGTCGCGAAATAAAGCACCGGGGTTGGCACCATACCAATATCAATTACATGACAGCCGGTATGATTAATACCTCTCATTAAAGCCGCCTGCAACTCAGGGCCAGAAAGACGGCCATCGCGCGCAACAATTAAAGTCTTATCTCCCTCTGCTAGAGCCTGCGTTCCTAATGATCTACCAAGAGACTCCACAAGCTCGACAGTTAAAGATTTACCCACAATACCCCGAATGTCATAGGCACGAAAAATTTCATTAAACAAGAAAGCGGCGCGATCTGCACTCATGGAAAAACCTTTTTCTATTGTGGGGGCTTGGACTTTTACCGCTTTACCAGAAGGCTTTTCTGGTTTATTTTTCACGGCTACCTTAGAGGGGACATTGTCGTTTTTCACATTCAGCTTGTCTAGCTTTTTAGATGGCTTGCTATGCTCATCGCAAGATGAAGACATTTGCTCATCAAAAATTATCTTGTCTTTTTTATTGCCAGAAAAAACAGCCAAAAAAAACATAGATAGAATAACCAGCATTGCCATAACCAGCAAAACCAACATTAATGACAAACTAGGCAATTCTGCTTTAACGCGAGAACTTAAAAACCAGTTTCCGCCATTAAAGGCAGTAGCAAGAATTAGCGCATCATTAAGCTTCTTACCTGAAAGCAACAGTATTAATTGGTCACTTTGCAATTGCTGCTTTATTTCAAAGTAATGGCTGCCGATCCACTTGCTAGGGAAATTAAAATAGCCCAGCATATCAAGAGACAAAACCAAAGCTAAGCGCGTACCTTCAATAGGTTTAGCTATTTTTAAAATAGGCACCTTATCTTTTACTTGAGCCTCAAAAATGATCTGATTTATTTCGATTGATCGCTTCGCCAAATGAATGACGGCAAAGTTAACGTCCGTCTGATCAGCAGCAGGCATTTTACTAATATCAACTAGATTAATACTCTGAAAACCTGATACGCCAATTTTCAGCAAGGCGGACAGCTCAGCACGCTCAGCCTCCCACTTTTTCTGCGTAAACTTCTCAATAAAAATAGGATGGGAAAAAACAGCCAACCACCGCCTAATATTTTGCTCTTGAGCCTCTTGCCAGGAATAGAGATCACCATGAAATTGTTTGTTTTGATCAAAAAACATACGCTGCTGCTGATCATAAAAAGAATAGGCTGTGTAAGCAATACTCATGACTGCCACAAAAAAAGCAACAGAAAAAAAAATAACCCACCTAGAACCAGAAATAGTTATTGATTTTTCTATCCCCTGGCTACTCCCTCTAAAAAATTGCATCCATGCCATAATCAAACTGCTCCTTTAAAAACAAATAGGCACCTAGCACACCTGCGCACTTAAGCTCTAAAAAGTTTAGAGGCAATAAACTGTAAAATTTTCTCTGCCACAATTAGCTTGGGCAACCGATCCAATTTTACCTGCGGGGTATCCGCCGTAATCAATATCACTTCGTTTTCATCTGAACCAAACACCTTGTGCGGCTCACTAACATCGTTTACGCAAATTAAATCAAGCTTTTTCTTTGCAAGCTTGATTCTCGCGTGCATTTCAGGCTGATCTGTTTCTGCAGCAAAACCACACAAATAGGGCTTATTAGGTAAATTCGCAACTTCAGCAAGAATATCCTCATTTAAAATAAGCTCTACTTGCATTTTTTCACTTTTTTTCTTGATTTTATTTTTTTCTTTACTTATCGGCCGATAATCTGCAACAGCAGCAGTTGCAATAAAAACATCTGCATGCCGCGCTTCTTTCAAGGTAACCTCTCGCATCTCATTGGCGGCAATAACTTTCACAACATTCACACCTCTTGGAGCAGAAAGCGCAACAGGGCCGCTAATAAGCGTGACTTTTGCGCCCATATAATTTGCCGCTGTCGCAATTGCATACCCCATTTTCCCAGAGCTCGCATTAGAAATAAAACGAACAGGATCAATAAACTCCTGCGTAGGCCCTGCCGTAATAACAACATGTTTGCCCTGGAGTAATTTAGGATAAAAAAAAGCAGTTAACTCTGCCTGAATACACTCAGGCTCAAGCATTCTACCTAACCCTTCCTCGCCGCAAGCCTGAACACCTTCATCAGGACCTAAAATTGTTATCCCCCTAGACTGCAATAGCACTACATTTGCTTGTACGGCTTGATTTGACCACATAATATGATTCATCGCAGGCGCAACGAAAATAGGTGCCTGCGTTGCAAGACAAAGCGTACTTAAAAGATCGTCTGCCACACCATGAGCAAGCTTTGCAAGACACTGGGCTGTCGCTGGCGCAATAAGCACGGCATCCGCCCATCTTGCCAAAGAAATATGACTCATGCTCGCCTCTTCAGTGGGGCTTAAAATATCTAACGATACAGGGTACCCAGACAACGCCTGAAAAGTAAGCGGTCCCACAAATGATTGAGCTCCTTTCGAAAGAATCACCCTTACTTCAGCACCAGCAAGCTTTAAAAAGCGAACAATTAAAGCGCTTTTATAGCAAGCAACGCCTCCCGTTACACCCAACAAGATTTTTTTATTTTTCAACATAAGCGATCTCACAAGAATCAGAAAATAGTATGTGCCTGAAGTGTAATATAAAATTGTAAAGCTATCTCAATCAACCGTAACGTGATAACAAGAATGGCATAACGAACCCATTGTGTTTGCCTGATAAATTTGATATAAGTCTGCAGCCTGAATGCGTCCTTCGCTTATCATTAGATATTAGTCCGTTATGAGTTTGAACATAATGGATAACAGGATTAAACCCCCTGAATCTTTAGATAACTGCTGAATTAGCAACGAAGGGCTATTCTTAATAAATTACCTTATTTCTTTGAGAACTTGTGGAGTAAAAAATGTCTAGAGTATGTGTTGTAACAGGTAAAAGACCTATGGTGGGTAATAATGTTTCCCACGCAAACAATAAAACCAAAAGAAGATTTAAGCCTAACTTACATCATCACCGTTTCTGGATACCAAGCGAAGAACGCTTTATAAGACTGAGAGTATCAACAAAAGGCATGAGAATTATCGATAAAAAGGGCATTGAATTCGTATTGAGCGAAATTCAGGCTGGTCGCTTTATCTAGCCCTTTTATGAATGGCTAAATCACAGTCCTGAACCTGTTTTAATTCAAGCATATATCGACATAAGTATAGGGTAACTACAATGAGAGATTTAATTAGACTCGTATCGACCGCAGGCACAGGTCACTTCTACACCACCAGCAAAAACAAAAAAACAACAACCAAAAAGCTACAGTTTAGAAAGTATGACCCTGTTGTTCGTAAGCATGTCTTATATAAAGAGGCTAAGATTAAGTAGTTAAATGTAATTCTTTGCCTGATCATGAATGAACATATTTATTTTTGCCCACAGCGCCGACAGCTTAAGCATAAGTAAAAATGAAGAGAAAAGCCGAGGTTGTTCCTCGGCTTTTCTCTTTGGGAGAAATCAACCTGCATCTTTTTTTAATCCACTTTTTATAATGAAAAATACAAAAAATAGTAGTGGAAAAAGGCTGTACTAAAAATGAGACCGCAAAAACAGCGCTTGGCATGAAACATAAAACGTATAATATGGTGGAAATAATTAACGCATGAGACTGACTGACCTGATTGGGAAAATAAAGAAAATAGTTTCCCACGGCAAACAAAACCAAACTTCTCCAAAAAACAATAAAACGAACACCATAACTTTTCGGGCGCCCTTTAAGCAAGTAGAAATCAGCCTTCAGGCGCTTAGCGTACTCAAAACACTGAAGAAATCTGGCTATATGGGATTCGTTGTGGGCGGCTCTGTGAGAGATTTATTACTAGAGGGAACCCCTAAAGACTTTGATGTTGCAACCAATGCTAAACCAGAAGAAATAAGAAAAATCTTTTCTAACTGCCGACTTATAGGCAGACGATTTCGCATTGCACACATACTTTTTCGCAACGAGATTGTTGAAGTAACGACGTTTAGGAGCGCACCCAATGAAAAAGAGACTAATAATACCTCTCGCTTTATTCGCTCAAATGAGCACGGACTTTTAATCGCCGACAATCAATATGGAACCATCGAAGAAGATGCTGATCGTCGCGACTTTACAGTCAATGCTTTTTATTATGATGCAGACCAACATGTAATTACGGATTTTTCATCCGGCATGAAGGATCTACAAAATAAACAGCTTGTGATGATCGGCAATCCAGGCGTGCGCTTCAGGGAAGACCCTGTACGAATGCTAAGAGCGGCAAGGCTTGCAGCCAAGCTTAGTTTTACGATAGATCCTGATATAGAAGCATGCATTCCTGAAACAAAAACACTGCTTTATAATGTTTCTCCAGCAAGACTATTCGATGAAACTATCAAGCTATTTCTGATGGGGCATGCTGAAAAAACCTTTGATATATTATGCCGCCTTGGGATTTTTTCCTTGCTTTACCCTGCGACAGCTAACAGCCTAAACTCAGACGCCTATCAACCCACACTGATTAGACTAGGCCTAATCAACACAGACCAACGAATAATCAACGACAAAAGAGTCACGCCAGCCTTTCTCTATGCTTGCCTATTATGGCATCCCATGCAAACGAAGCTTGATGTATATATAAAAAATGGTGAGGCTTTATTTCCTGCACTGAACAGCGCAATGATGCAAACGCTTGCTAACCAGTCCAAAATTACTTTAATCCCCAAAGCACTAATGCTTTACATCCGAGACATTTGGGAACTACAAACTAGACTTGCTATAAGAACTGTCAAGTCTGTCCGCACTGTTATTGAGTTTGCACGCTTTCGTGCAGGATATGACTTTCTATTATTAAGGGAAAAAGCAGGCGAAAATGTTGGTGATCTTGCTAATTGGTGGGCAAGCTACCAGGATGCCGGGGAACAAGCACGTGAAATAATGCTCAAAGCACTGAAATCTAGCGGCACCAAAAAGAAAAAACGTAAACGGTCGCCTAAAAAATCGCCACCCAACCCGCAAGAAACCCAACCTCAATAAAAGGCGGCGTATGAATAAAGCCTATATTGGATTAGGCTCAAATTTAAATGACCCTATCACGCAAATTTTATCTGCACTTAACTCAATTAAATTATTGAGCGAAGGTATTTTTGACTACTCTTCTTTTTATAAAACAAAACCTCTGGATAAAAGTAACCAACCTGATTACATCAATGCTGCTGCTTTAATAGAAACAAATTTAGCTCCTTTAGCGTTACTAACAGCACTACAAAGCATTGAGCGTAATCAAGGTAGGGTGAGAACTCATGAGAGATGGATTGCTCGCACCATAGATCTTGACATTCTTTTAGTTGATCATTTAGTTATAAATAGCAGCATATTAATGCTGCCTCATCCAGGTATTACGCAAAGAGATTTTGTTTTAAAGCCTCTGCTAGAGATTACGCCAGACATAGCTCTACCTAATGGACAAGTGTTACGAGACTTGTTACCTTGTGCAGAGGATAACGCTTTAATTTGCCTAGGTCAGTTTAAATTATGAGCAGAATAACAGTTCCATTTTTACGACAATTAAAACAGCATGATCAAAAGTTTGCAGTACTTACCGGATATGATGCGTGTTTTGCCCACTGGATAGATCAAGCAGGTGTAGAAGTTATTTTAGTAGGGGATTCTCTTGGCATGGTGTTACAAGGTAACTCATCAACGCTCCCCGTTACAATTGATCAAATGGTTTATCATACGCAGTGTGTGAGTAAGGGCGTAACAAATGCCTTGATTATGGCAGACATGCCTTTTATGTCAGGCATTGAATTATCATTGATACTAAACTACGCAACCCGCCTGATGCAAGCAGGTGCTCACTGCCTCAAACTTGAAGGCGGCGTTTGGCTCGCCCCCTCTATAGAAGCATTAAATAGAGGGGGCGTCCCTGTATGCGCACATATAGGCCTCACCCCACAATCAGTTAATAAACTGGGCGGCTATAAAGTACAAGGCAGAGGCGAAAATGCAGCGAAGGAATTACTTGCAACCGCAAAGTTACTAGAATCTGCGGGAGCAGACATGCTACTAGTAGAGTGCATTCCTAGCTCTGTAGGAAAAACATTAACTCAAAGCCTGAGCATACCCGTTATTGGTATTGGTGCAGGGGCAGATTGCGATGCTCAGGTATTAGTACTTCACGATATGCTAGGGCTTAACCCAAATAAAACAGCCCGTTTTGTTAAAAATTTTATGGAACATCAGCCGGATATTCAGTCAGCAATTAAAGCTTATGCTGTTGCCGTAAAAGCGAAAACATTTCCATCTGAACAACATGGTTTTGACTAATGATAACGCTCATCTCTGATAGAGGAAGTTTGACTGCAGCCCTCAAACCTTATCGATTAAATAGCAAAAAAATTGCGCTTGTACCGACTATGGGAAATCTGCATGATGGACACTTATCTCTCGTCAATCTTGCAGCAAAAGAAGCAGACTGTATTGTCGTTAGCCTCTTTGTTAATCCTACCCAATTTGGACCTAACGAAGACTTTGCACGTTACCCGCGAACACTAGAAGAAGATATAAAAAAACTAGCAACGACAGAAACAACTTTTGTATTTGTGCCAAGCATTGAAGAAATGTACCCGTTTGGGCTAGATTTACCTGCTCGTGTTTCTGTACCTTACCTATCACATATTTTATGCGGCGCTTTCAGACCCGGCCACTTTGATGGTGTAGCGACTATCATTACCATTTTATTTAATCTTGTCCAGCCAAATATTGCGATCTTTGGCTTAAAAGATTATCAGCAACTCACCGTAATAAATACGCTTGTTAGTACGCTTGGTTTTGATATAAAAATAATCAGCGCACCAACGCTCAGAGAAAAAAATGGATTGGCAATGAGCTCACGAAATCAGTACTTAACTGAAAAAGAAAAAGATACTGCCGGCACTATTTTCAGTTTACTCAATGAAACAGCTCAACTTATACAGTCAGGACATCTTAACCTTTCGCATGAAACACTTTCTCGCCATGAAAAACTACGAGGCGAACAACTTTTAAGCAACGGCTTTAAGCCTGACTATTTTGAAGTTAGATCTCAAAATCTTTCTATGCCACAACCATCAGATCGTCACTTGGTTGCCTTAGTCGCCGCTTATCTTGGCAAAACAAGGCTAATTGATAATCTATCATTTAGCCTACAGATCTAGCGGATTATACGTCTCCCACAAATTCCAGACTTACAAAATTAAAGGAGCGCTCATGTCAGAGGTTAAAGTTTATCCTGTTCTAGCAGAAACCAAAAAAAATACCAATATGCCGTATGAAAAATATCAAGAATGGTATAAGCAATCAATTGAAGCACCAAATGAGTTCTGGGGGCTCAGAGCAAATGAATTCATTTCTTGGTTTCAACCATGGAGTCAAGTATCTGAATATAACTTTCACGAAGGAAAAGCAGTCTGGTTTAAAGAAGGCAAACTGAATGTCTGTTATAACTGCATAGATCGCCACTTAAAAACACACGCAGACAAGACTGCCATTATTTGGGAAAGCGACGATCCATCACAGAGCAAAAAAATTACATATAAAGCACTTCATGAGTCTGTATGCAAAATGGCAAATATATTAAAAATGCGCGGCGCTCAAAAAGGTGATCGTATTTGTATTTATATGCCAATGATTCCAGAGGCTGTTTATGCCATGCTTGCTTGTGCACGTATAGGTGCTGTTCATTCTGTCGTATTTGGGGGATTTTCACCTGAATCGCTTAAGGATCGAATTCTTGATAGCGACTGTAGAATCGTGATTACCGCAGATATGGCTATCCGCGGCAATAAAAAAACGCCCTTGAAAAGCAATGTAGATACCGCCTTACTTTCTTGCCCAAATGTACACTCAGTCATTGTCGTAAAACATGCAGCAGAACAAGTGAGCTGGGTAAATGATCGCGACATTTGGCTCCATGAAGCAGAAAAAACAGTAAGTAATTATTCAGAGCCAGAAGTAATGGATGCAGAGGATCCTTTATTTATCCTGTATACCTCTGGCTCAACAGGAAAACCAAAAGGTGTACTGCATACGCAGGCAGGCTATCTTCTACAATCAATGATGACACATAAATATGTTCTAGATTATCAAGAAGGCGATATTTACTGGTGTACGGCAGATGTAGGATGGATAACTGGACACAGTTATATTGTCTATGGCCCACTGGCAAATGCTGGAACAACCTTAGTTTTTGAAGGTATTCCCACTTATCCTGACGCAGGCAGATTTTGGCAAATTGTAGAAAAACACCAAGTCAATATTCTCTATACAGCACCTACAGCAATCCGAGCATTAATGGCTGTTGGCGATGAATTTGTACTAAAACATAATAGATCTTCTTTGCGATTACTGGGCTCCGTAGGCGAACCTATTAACCCTGAAGCTTGGGAATGGTATTTTCATGTGGTAGGTGAAGGCCGCTGCCCAATTGTTGATACCTGGTGGCAAACAGAAACAGGAGCAATCATGATTGCACCTTTACCGGGCGCAATTGATTTAAAACCAGGAAGTGCAACACTTCCCTTTTTTGGGATTAAACCTGCCCTAGTAAACGAAAAAGGAGAAATTTTAGAGGGTAAAGCAAAGGGCAGCTTAGTAATAACCACAAGCTGGCCAAGCCAGATTAGAAGTGTTTTTGGCGATCATCTTCGTTGCATAGATACCTATTATCGCGCTTTTCCAGGACACTATTTCACAGGTGATGGCGCCTTTAGAGATCAAGATGGCTATTATTGGATTACCGGCAGAATAGACGATGTTCTTAATGTCTCAGGGCATCGTCTTGGTACCGCCGAAATAGAAAGCGCACTTGTCTTGCACCCTACAATTGCAGAAGCTGCAGTTGTAGGCACACCGCACCACATTAAAGGCCAAGCAATTTATGCTTTTGTTACACCTATGAAAGGAGCGGTTGTAGATATAGACGAACTGATACAGCATGTTGCTAAAGAAATCAGCGCAATCGCAAAACCTGACTACATCCAAGTAGCTCAAAGCCTACCTAAAACGAGATCAGGGAAAATAATGCGACGAATCCTAAGAAAAATTGCCAATAATGAACTCGGAGAGCTGGGAGACATCACAACACTAGCAGACCCAAGCGTAATAGAAGATCTCGTAAAAGGATTTAAACAAAAAAAATAATAACCAATAATGACCTGTGCTGACAATAGTAGACACGCCCACTTCAATCATCTCGGGATCCCTGCGGTGGGAGTAATAACAGTGGTTGTACAGGGCTACCTCATGAAATTAGTATCAAAGATTTCATCTAAAAATCTATTATCCCAACCAGCAGATTTTCGCATCCCTTTGTAACTTCGCCTTTTGTACTTTGCCTTCATTGCTTTCTGTAAGTTTAGAGACACTCGTCTAATTATTCCCATGTTTTCCGG
>CAMAPQ010000005.1 GCA_945860125.1 Klebsiella pneumoniae | reverse complement strand
CTCATCCATTCTGGTAGTAAACTCGCCAACATTACTTGCGTTTATTCCGCTCGCTATAGCCCAGGTGTCTATATCAGCTGCTGTAGTAGCATGTGCACTTACATAGTCCTGATAAGTGGGGTAATCGCTTTTATCTGCATATTGATTGTATTCATCCTCTGTCATCAAGCCCGAATTATAGGCGTTCACAAGCTCTGTTCTAGCCGTTAAATACTGGCTATAGGCCGCTTCATCGCCACCAAAATTAACCAAAAACAGATTAAAATCAACATTGCCCTCACCATGAGTAGTCTCCATTTCTTGAAAACGATCTAAAGCAGTGCTAAGTTTGAAAAGATCGCTCATATTAAAATTAGCGCCTAAAGCAAAATTGAGCTGTTCCAAGGTTAAGTTATTGGTTCCTGCCGGCCCATGAGCATCAACAATAGAAGTGAGCTTGTCAGAAAAAGCTTTAAAGCTTTCAACGTCACCACCAAACTGGTACATCATTCCAGAAAGCGTGGGTGGCGTGCCGCCCAAAGCTTGGTATGCACTAGCAAGCTCATCATACTCCTGCTGAAATGTGTCCCATTGAGCAATATCTCCCCCCATATCGTTCAGAAAAATACTACGCATCGAATCATCTTTCATCGAACCATCTTGCATCATCTCTTTAAAGTCAGGATCGCTCTTTACTTTCTTCAATACGTCTTCTATCCATTTTTTATCTTTATCTGCCAAATCAGAGAGGCTTGAAGGCGCAACACCCAATTCGTCTGCTAACTCATTCAACTTCTTGTCTTCCTTACTTATTTTGCCATCATCATTGAAATCAAAGTAAGATGTGCCCTCTTCTTTTACATATATATTGCTCACTAGAATCTCCAATAGAATTAATTTGAACTCATTTAGTCTTAATTTAAACTCACGTCTTTTTTAGCTGATTAACCAAATCTCATTTTTTTGTTGTCCTTCTCATTCGCTTTGTTTTCTTATTCAGCCAATAACCTTCTTACAGCCCCAAGTATACGCAAGGCGTCAAAGTGCCTACCATGGGTGTTTTGTAAAATAGCGTTCCCTTAAGTTAAGTTATTTGATAAAAAAAGTTACATAGTCAGGACTTACGCAGAATGACTCATCCATGAATAAAGTATAGGCATTTATGCCATGATAAAAGTATACGAATGACATACCAAAGAGCGCAGTTAACACGCAGTATTACTCTTAAAATAAGCGGCAAGTGACAAGGCGATATGATTTTAAGAAAACTGTTTATGATGGACCGCTTGAATCAAGAGGGGTTAGTTTCATTCCGTTCATTTTCCTGCGTTTGCTTTGAAGAAACTCATGCTTGAGCAACTTAGTGAACCAAAGTGCCTTTAGATATATTAAGCGTAGAACCCGCTTTTGAAACTGAAAAGCCCCAAGATCAATCAGCTTGATCTTGGGGCTTAAGCAAAGTCAGTTAGGCGACATCATTAATGTGTCAAATTATGCAACATGACTAAAGCCTTCAACGATATTGCCTTCACCAATCGTAACCTCTGAATCTACCATCACCCCAGTACTATCAAAAACTTCAAGCTTATCAGTCGCCTCTTTACCAAATAACAGCATGATGGCTTTAGCATCCTCTTCTGATTAGCTACAGCGCTAGAATCAAGTCCTTCAGCGGTGTTCTCATCGGCCGCTATCGCCACTCTATCAACAACAATCATCACTTGTCTCAACGGCAGCTTCAAGCTCGTCTATTGTTATGGTACTGCCTTCGCTATTGCCCATTGCTGTTTCAATAGCCGATTTCATTGCTTCTAATTCTTCTTTATTTAGCTCATCATCCTTTCCTGCAAAAAGTTCGAATAATTCATCAGCTTGGTCGGATGATAGCGTGCCACCCATTTCTTCTACTTTCTTAATGAGCTCTTCTTTCGTAAGGGTTTTATCACCCTCTAAACGTAAACCATTAATGGCTGATGCTGTGTCAAAGTCGAGTGGTTTCTCGTGATGACCTTTGCCGCCGTGATGGTGATGAGATTCGCGATGAGATCCGTGTGACTCAACAACAGCTTTAATATCTTCTAGTGTTATAGTGCCGTCTTTGCTGTTCTCCATCGCTGTTTCAATAGCTGATTTCATTTCTTTTAATTCTTTTTTGCTTAGCTTACCGTCCTTTCCTGCAAAAAGTCTGAATAATTCATCCGCTTGGTCGGATGATAGCGTGCCACCCATTTTTTCTACTTTCTTAATGAGGTCTTCTTCCGTAAGGGTCTTCTTACCCTTTAAAGATAAATCATTAAGGGCTGATACTGTGTTCTCGTCGAGTGGTTCACAGCAACACTTATTTCCATGGGAAGTTTCATCTGGTGTGGAATAAACATAGACATTGCCGCAGCCGGAATTATTCATAAAAGTGTCGCCCATAACTTTTCCCTGCTTCTTTTGTAATTTAAGTCAATAATTAAAAATCTACTAAGATTCAATACTGCTCAGGTCTCATACAGAATCATTCGTTAGGTTAATTCGCTTGCATTGCCGTGACTAGCAGTGTTTGTTTGGGGTTTTGTCTTTTTTCTTTGCCTTTGGTTGCAAAGTTTTGCCAGGATTCTGTCGAATCAACCTGAGGAACCAAAAAGCGAGTCAACCAGCTGATTTTCGTTGCGGTATTGCTGGTTTAGCGGCTGAATGCGGGAAATTAGAATCAAACTGGAAAAAAAGCTCAGCGCCGAATTAAAGCCTCAGCGTTTATGCCATGACAAAAGTATACGAATGACATACCAAAGAGCGCAGTTAACACGCAGTATTGCTCTTAAAATAAGCGGCAAGTGACAATGCGATATGATTTTAAGAAAACTGTTTATGATGGACAGTTTGAATCAAGAGGGGTTACTTTCATTTACGTCTTATACTTAAATTGAATTAAATCATCCTCATTAATACGCAACCAGAGTCACACAATCAAAGTTACACAACTAGATTTTTTGAAGGAGTAACAGTAGGTGACGCACTTCGCTTTTTTACTATTAGGCGGCGCTCAAAAAGGGGCTGAACTGCAGTTGAATAATCCTGGCGAATATCGCTTAGGCGCCTCTTTAGATTCAGATATTTATCTGCCCAGCTATTCATTAAATGATCATGAATTTACGCTGTCTATTACAAATAGCACAATCACCTTAACCATTGCTGATTGCAGTGAGCCTACACTCTTTGTTAACGAGCAAGCTATTGACGTGCCACCCAAGCTGCAAATAAAAATCAAGCCTTTTGATATTATTTGCTGCGGCGCACTTGAATTTTGCCTTAATATTACAGGGCAAAAAGCGCCAAGAGACCTACAAGCACGCCTAGATGAATACAAAAAAGCAAGAGCGCAAAAAATAAAGGCAGAACGAGAAGAAAAAGAAGCACTTCAAGCCGAAGAAGAGTTACTTCATCTTGAGTCAATACCAAAAGACGCTGACATTAGCTTAAACCTGCCTGAAGAAGTGAATGCAATGCTAGATGTGATGGAGACACAAGCATCTTCCACTGACGAGCTAGAAGAGCGTGCGCTTGCAAAACAAAAATCATGGCAAACAGTTTTAGAATTTACTAAAAGCAATAAGCACATTATTGTTTCTTTACTTATTTTTATTATTCTGGCGTATCAGGGCATTGCCCTTATATCAAGCTCAGGCAAGGCTGAAAACCAAACATCACACCAAGAAACCAACCTAAAAAAAATTGAAGCTTATCTTGCCAAGCAAAACCTATCCCAACTTAAAGTAAAAGAAGTTAAAAATGAGCTACCGCTTATTGAGGGCTATGTTAAAAACAAGGCAGAAAAAGAGCGTATTTTGCAGGAAATTTATAATGAAAAAATTGATGCTGAACTTAAAGTTAAACTAACACAAGATCAGATCAATAGTGTGATAAGCCTATTTGACACCTATAACATTAAGAATATAAAGATTGAAGAAGCAGACATGATGGGATCTTTTTTAGTTTCAGGCTACGCAACAAATGTTTCACAATGGGATAAAGTGAAGAACTACCTCTCACGAGATTTTCCTGACATTAAAAATTTAATTAATGAAGTGGAAACACCTCTAACGCGCACGGCACTCTTAGAAAGCATGCTAAAAGAGCAACGGCTACTAGAAGATGTAAAAATTAAGCTAGAGAATGATAAAATTAATGTGACGACTTTTCTATTGCCAACAGATAATAATACTTGGCAAAGTATCATTGATGATTACAATCAAAAAACAGGCGGAATACCTGCTATTGTTTCAATGCAAGCAGACATAAGCTGGTTAAATATTATGAGCCTGCATGTTGGCAACCCTTCTTATATTGTTTTAAAAGACGGCAAAAAATATCTTGAGGGAACAATTATTTATGGCTCAACAAAGCTTGAAAAAATCACGGAAAATTCGCTTATCTTTGAGACGCAAAGAGGAAGAGCTGTGTACACTTTATCGAAAGATAACATGTAAAATCCAAAGATAACATGTAAGTAATTTCTGCCAAAACAAGGAACGAACAATGCACCCCCTATTTGCCAGACTAAACTATATGGGTCAGCTTGAGAAAAAGCTGTGTGATGATATTTACGGTGACTATAAATTTAACGTAAAAAAAGAAGTGCTGGGCTATATAGACGAAATAAAAATAGCCATTCAAAAAGAAGTATCAGAAGAAACACAAAAAAAACAGGAAGCTATGCTAAAAGCATTAGAAGCATCAGTTGATGTCATTGATCTGGTTTGGGCAAGATTTAACGGTTAACAAAGGTAACAGACACAATGGAAGATTTTTCCGAAACCTATCAAAAATTATTATTTGACATTGGTATCGCCGCCACCTACTCAGGCATGTACGATCACGCAAGAATAATACATGAATTAGGCCTCATTGTTGCCCCAGAAAGTAATAAAACCATTATGGGCATTACCCAAAATGAAGCTTTGCAGGAGAATTACGAAACCGCCTTAGCAGAAATAGAAAAATGGGAAGCGGTGAATCCCGGCTTTGCTTTTTTAAGCTGGTGGAAAGGGCTTATTCTCAAAATTTCTGACAGAGAACATGAGGCGCTACAGATGACTTATAAAATTCGCGAGCAAGGCAGAGAAGATCTTGCTAATTTACTTGCAACACTAAAAGTGCCCAATAAGTAAGCAGATACCGACAGAAATCGTAAAAAGCCCTAACCCATTCAGCCCTGAGCTTGTCGAAGGGTAGGCTTTAAAACCCTTCGACAAGCTCAGGGCAAACGGCAAATTAAAAACTAACTACTTTTTCTGGCCTTCTTTTCTAACTTTCTTGCGCCATCAATTTTTTGTCTGCGTGTAGAATCATTTAGCGCACACCAAAGATCACATTTTTGTTGTAAATCAAGCCAATATTCAGCAGGCGTTGAAAATACCTTTGCCAACATCAAAGCAGTATCTGCCGTGATTGCACGTTTATTCATACATAATTCATTCACTGTTTTTCGGCTAACACCCATTGATTCAGAAAGCTCAAGCTGAGTTAGCTCGTAAGGCTTTAAATAATCATTGGCAAGTATCTCACCAACCGTTACAGGCTTGCGCTTAACGACCTTTACCACCTTATGTGCAGCAATACTTTTAACCGTCGACTTTGTTTGTTTCATTGTTACCACCATCCTTTTATAATATTAATAAGTTGAATAGAGACCATGCTCATTATTTATTGTAACTATCAATGATACATCCTACAAATCAAAAACAACTTTTTTTTAAAGATTATTCGCATGTGACTGATTTAAAAACGAAAAATATATTTTAGGTATTTTATCGTTTTTGGCTGTTTTATAAAAAAGCGTAGGCAATTTTATCTATACTTGCATAAAAGTAGGACTTACGCAAAACTGTCCTAGCAAGGCGTCGCGATGAAGACAGTACAAATCGTACGACGAAGCGCGACAACAAAGCTGGGCAGTTTTGCGTAAGTCCTAAAAAGATTATTATTTTGAAAACTTTTGGTTTTATACTTCACTTTCGTACTGACAGAATAAAGAGCCATGGACAACGAAAAAAACCACGAGAAGAGTGATATCGCATGGTTACTACCACGGAGAGGGCGCAAGAGCAACTACAAAGACTGAATGAAGCTTTCGCAAGTGGCACCTTCCTACAAGTTCGCCAAATGCTTTCGAGCATGCCGCCTGCTGAAATTGCACACTTTATTGAATCGACACCACACCGTGAACGTGCTGTTTTATGGAAGCTTGTCAATAAAGAAGATGAAGTTGAGATTCTTCAATATCTAAATGATGAAGTACGAGAACAATTTCTCCATGAAATTGACCCTGAAGCGCTTATTGCCTCTCTTTCTCAATTAGATACAGATGACATTGCGCAAATACTCCAGTTTTTACCAGATGTTATTACTGAGCGCGTCCTTGCGTCGATGGATACGCAAGATAGACAACGGCTTGAAACAGTTCTGTCATACCCTGATAACACCGCAGGAAGCCTTGTTAATACTAATATTATTACGGTACGGCCGGATATTACCCTTGATGTCGTGTTACGTTACGTGCGCTGGCATCGTAAGCTACCTGAAATGACGGATTGCCTATTTGTTGTTAATAGGCAAGATGCATTTGTTGGGATTCTGCCGCTCACTATATTACTAACGCAAGACCCCGGCCTAACCGTGCGCGAAGCGATGATTACCGATACAACTGTTATTAAGGCTGAAACACTCAAAAGCACGGTTGCACAAGCATTTGAACGCCATGATTTAATTTCTGCTCCCGTTATAAATGATCAAGGACGTTTGATTGGCAGAATTACCGTCGATGATATTATCGATGTCATTCGCGAAGAGGCAGAACACGCTCTTTTAGGACAGGTGGGTTTGGATGAAGAAGAAGATACGTTTGCGCCTGTATTCAAAGCACAAAAAAGACGTTTTATTTGGTTAGGCATTAATCTGTTGACCGCTTTTCTTGCCTCAAGCGTCATTAAACTATTCTCAGATATTCTTGATAAAGAAGTCGCTTTTGCAGTGCTTATGCCCATTGTTGCAAGCATGGGCGGTATTGCAGGCACACAAACGCTGACGATTATTGTAAGAGGTATTGCGTTAGGGCAAGTAAGAGGCTCAAGCAATACTAAGTGGATTTTATTTAGAGAATTGGGGGTGGCCGCCCTCAATGGCGTTATATTCGCTATTATTGTTGGGCTTTGGGCGGGTATTCTTTATAAAAAAGAAATTATTGGGGTACTGATTGCGACTGCCATTCTTATTAATCTACTCATGGCGGCTATTTTTGGATCGCTGATTCCTATAACACTTAAAAAGCTAAAAATAGATCCAGCTATTGCAGGTGGGGTGATCTTAACCACAGTGACAGATGTGGTAGGCTTTTTAGTTTTTCTTGGTCTTGCCACTATTTTTTATAAATAAATATGAAGTTTTTAAGCAAGCTCTCACCACGCTGTTACTTATGCCGTGCACCGCATCAAAATAATTATCCGCTTTGCATGGCCTGCTACCACGACCTTCCCTGGGTGGAGCATGCCTGCCAACACTGCGCAGAACCCACCCCCAAAAACAGCACGAACACCTGCCCTCACTGCTTGAAAAAAGCACCTATTATACAAAAGATGGTGTGCGCTACTTGGTTTCGCTTTCCCGTTAAACAAATCATTTATCAATTTAAATTTAATCAATCTTTAAGTAACGCCTATCTTCTCAGCTCACTACTCACAGCGACCATCCAAGAAAAATACAAGGAAGATACCCTGCCTAATATTATTATTCCTGCCCCTCTTTCAAAAAATAGCCTAAAAAAGAGAGGTTATAACCAATCAGCAATGATTGGAAAACAGGTTTCAGCATTGCTAAATATTCCAATGGATGCACACCTCATTCGTAAAGTGCGGGAAACACGAGCACAGCATCAGCTAAATCAAAAAGAAAGAATGTTTAATTTAAAAAATGCTTTTACCATTGAGCCACATACTTGGACGCATGTTGCTCTTATCGATGATGTCATCACCACAAATAGTACGATGCTAACTTTGGCAAAACTTTTAAAAAAAAGCGGCGTTAAACGCATTGACGCTTGGAGTTTTGCTAAAACTCCTAAGAAAAAAACATTTATACCGTAAAAAAACCGTGCTTTTTAAAAAAGTTGCGCTGCAAATTATGAATTTTTATTTTCAAACTCTTTTATCGTATTCCCCCAAATGGCATCAAAAGACTTAGGTTTATCTAAATGATAGCCTTGCACATAATCAACCTCTAATATTTTGAGTATTTCCATAATCTCTTGATTTTCGACAAATTCAGCAACCGTTTTACGGCCAAATGCTTTAGAAACAGCCACAACCGCTTTTACTAACACCTGATCCTCTACATCTTTATGGACATTCTTAATAAAGCTTCCATCAATTTTGACATAATCAAAAGGGAATAATTTTAAGTAAGAGAGAGACGAAAAACCAACCCCAAAATCATCTAACGCAATTTTACAGCCTAACTTTTTAATTGCACACATCATATCGATCGTCACCTGAAAATCAGATACAGCAGCCGTTTCTGTAATTTCAAAAATGACTTTCGTCGTATCTTGAATATCGTATTTCAGCATTAGTTGACGAATATGTTCAACCAATAAGTCATTCTTAAATGAAAGACCAGATAGGTTAATGGCAACGGAGATACTAATGCCTACTTTTTCAAGGCGTGACTTATAATAAAGCGCTTTTCTAATGATTTGAAAATCCAGCTCTTTAATTAGCCCGCTTTTTTCTGCAGAAAGAATAAGTTTTTGCGGGGGAAGAATTATTCCATCATCATCAAAAATTCTAAGCAATGCTTCATAATGACTAATAACACTCGTTGCCAAATTCATAATCGGCTGAAAATAAATTTCAAAAGAATCATCTTTTAATACTTGCTTTACCTTCTCATTCCAGAAAACACGCTCTTGAATAAGATTAACTCTCTCCCCTTCTTTATCAAACATCACCCAACGATTTCGGCCATTTTCTTTAGCTTGATACATTGCTAAATCAGCATTTAATAATAACTCTTCAGAGGTTGTGCCATGATCAGGAAATAAAGCCAGCCCCGCTGAAATTGTTGCATTATGAATGCGCTCTTCGCCTCTTACCTCTACTTTTTCTAAAGTACGACAAACTCTATTAGCAATTTCAGCCGCTTTTTTTGCATCCGTTTCGATTAAAATCGCCACAAATTCATCGCCACCAAAACGCGCTACAACATCTGTATCACGACACTGTTTTTTTAAGGCTCTTGCGACTTTTTTCAGCAAGTCATCGCCCACATGATGTCCGCTTGAATCATTAATATCTTTAAACTGATCAATATCAAAAAATAAAAGTGCACCTCGACTGCCATAACGTATGCTAGAGCTAAGCACTTTTTCTAATTCCTCACCAAAGCGACGCCTATTAAATAATCCTGTCATGGTATCATGTGAAGCAAGCCATCCCAGATGGTCTTCGGCAAGCTTTCTTTGGCTAATATCAATAGCAATAGATAAAATATCGTAACCTTTTACATCCCTAAACGTTAAACGAGTATGATACCAAGCAAAATGCAGAAACCTACCATCCGCTAAAACAAAATCACCTTCATGTTGTAGCGTATTACGCTTTCCCTCTGTGAGCTCTCTTAGCTGAAAACGCAAATCAGGTAATAATTCATTTTGCGGCAATAGTTTTATGAACGATAACTGCAATAGTTCTTTCTCAGTTTTACCAAACAAAAAAAGCGCGTGACGATTAACAAGTTTAATTTTGCATTCGCTATTTTGCGTTAAAATAATAATCTCAGCAGAATCTAATAAACTACCCACAAAGTCTTTTTCTGCTTCTAGCTCGTGATCTCTCAAATCTAACTGATGCGCTCTTTGCACCAGCTGCTCATTTAAACTTTGTAACGTATGCGATACCTGAATAGCAACTGAATTAATTTTATCCGTCTCATCGATAAAAAAAGCCTTTCTAGCGACAGCACCTAATTCAATTCTAAGCCGCGCAAAATGATTCGTTGCGAGCAAAGGTAAGCTCTGTGTAATGCTTTGCAAGCGCGTCATAGGCAGCCATAAAATGGCTAAAATAAGCCCCTGAAAAACAATAAATGCCGCAAGGGCATACATTGCGCTCGCAAAAATTGCGCTATTTAATTGCCGCACAGCATCTGTTACATCGCGCATTAAAACCAAATGAAGGGCAGCATGGCTATTACTGGTTGAAAAGGGACGGCTTAATAAATAATAAACTTTATTTGATTTAGTATTCGTCGTATAGCCTTCACTCAGAGCAAGCACAGAAACTTTGCTCGCTAACTTCTCTAGAAAGCGAAAGGAATCAGGCTCAATCGTCATACCGAGCACAGTTGCACCCCAGGGGTCAATTTGTTTGCTGTCAGAGCGGTTAATATCTAGAGTTATCAGCATAATTTCAGACTTAGAGAGATTCTTAAAATCAATAAAAGCATCTGCAATCGAGGCTTGCATTACAATAAAGCTTGTTTCATTTTTATAGCTAACAGGCATAATGCTCGTTATTTTACATACCTTAATACAGCTTACCTCCCAACGAGGCGCTTTATATTGCCTAGCCTCTGCGAGCAATTTTTGCGAGATTAAAGACGAGTGCTCTTTTGCTTGACCCTCCTCAAGATGGTAAATAGACACCACGCCATAATCTACACTTAAGCTCCACAACTCTTTTTCGCCCTCTTCATCAAGAGCCTTACCGTTATGAGTAATATGACCCTCAACGAAGAAATAAGGCATGCGTATTGATGCTTTTTGCAGCTGAAAAGCATGCATACGAATAACTACATTCAATTCGGAAAACATCATTACAGAATGATATTCTTGATTTTTTTTATACTCAGACCATAGATAAACCGTAGCGCCCACAACAGACCCTGCCATAATAATAAAAAGCAAAAAGCCGCTTAATGAAAATGCTTTCCATTTAAGGCTCACAAACCTTTTCCTGGCGTGACTGACTGCTTCTACAGCAGGGTCAAAATAAAGTGCACGCTCACCTTTAGATATCTGACTATTTTCTATTTTATTCATAGTTTATTAGCTCTAGGTATAATCGTTAGCCTCTTTATTCGATCCGTAAACTCGCCTAAATTATCCTCGCTGACATAACCAATAGCGCCCGGTGTTGAAGAAACAGCCTTAAGCATTTCTTCGGTATTTTTAACTGGAATAAAGCTAATTTCTGGCTTCACGAACAAAGCTCTCTCCCAAACCCTCTGTAACTGATGAGGGTATATGCTTAACACCTCGCCACATAATGCTTTATGGCTTTCTTCATTTGCAGGTAAAGTAAAAACAGTAATCGTCTGCTTATTTAGCCAAGCCGTATTTTCCAATGTATAAATATTCCTAAGCTCAGATGCAGTAATCTCATTTTGATCAACAGACTTTAAATTAACGATGAGCGTTACGGCGCGCGCAGTAGCTGAACCATTCACGAACAATAAAAAAATAATAGCCATTTGAGCAGAAAAATGGCGCAAATTAATCTTCATAAATATTTACTGATAATTAATCGGTTCTCTTATTGAAATTAACAATAAGTATAGATTGAGTTCTTGCTATCAAAACAAGAATTCATGAAAATCATCGCTGCTACGTTATGCGTAGCTATTTCTTACAGATAGTGTGCGCAAACAGAACACTAAGTTTGAAATTTAAAGTTTGAATTCATTTAATAAAGGGGAGAATGTATGAATAATCAATTATCTAAAAAAATAGCGCCTACGGTAGCGGCTATTAGCTTTGCCTTATTATCTCAAGCTGCTTTGGCGCTAGAGCTTAATCAACCGTTACCTGCGGTTGAAGTAACACAAAGAGGCGAGACGATACTAACAGGCGAAAAAATAACATACCAATCTTGGTCATCTACCTCCCTTACTGGAAAAGTGCGTGTTGTTCAACACTTAGCAGGCCGCTCTTCTGCAAAAAAAATAAATGAGGCGCTTATTGATCAATTAAAAGCAGCTAAATTTAATGAAGAAAAATATCAAACGACGACTATTTTAAATACACATGATGCTGTATGGGGCACCACTGCTGTAGTCATGAGTAAAGCTGAAAAAAATAAAAAACTTTACCCTTGGTCTAGCATTGTGGTTGATGACAAAGGGACGGTACGCTCAACTTGGAAACTACAAGAAAAAAGTTCTGCCGTTGCTGTTCTTAACCAATCCGGTGAAGTATTGTTTTTCAAAGACGGCGCATTAACTTCAGAAGAAGTGACACGCGTAATTGATCTAATCAAAACGCATCTAAACTAATAAACCTTTTCCTTGTCCAGAAAATCAAGAAAATCCAATAAAGTTGGTAGGTGTCTACTCTTTCAAAATAAGGACAAGTTTTGTGGAAAAACTTACTTTCTCAGTATTGGATTGGTCTATTTTAGCGCTTTATTTTCTGGGAACATTTCTAATAGGCTTTTTTGCGCGCAAGCAAAGTCTGTCGGCGCAAGGCTTTACCACTGCTAGCGGAAAGATAGGCGGACTACTCGTCGGCCTATCAATTTTTGCAACCTACTTAAGTAGTATTAGCTATCTTGCCCTGCCAGGCAAAGCCTTTGATGATAACTGGAATTCTTTTGTCTTTAGCTTCTCTTTACCACTTGCTGCCTGGATTGCCGTTACTTGGTTCTTACCTTATTACCGCAAGAAAAAAGCAGTTTCTGCTTATGCTCTGCTGGAAGAACGCTTTGGTCTATGGGCTAGAATCTATGGCAGCTTTTTTTATCTTCTCACTCAAATAGCAAGAATTGGTGCCGTCACTTATCTTATGGCACTACCTCTTAATGTATTAACGGGCGTAGATATCTCTCATATCATTGCGTTTTTAGGGTTTATTACCGTTATTTATTCCCTTATGGGCGGGATTGTTGCGGTGATATGGACAGATGCTTTTCAAGCTTTTGTCCTCATATTGGGCGCAGCGCTATGTATAGGCGTTATTCTTTTTAAGATGCCAGGAAGTATGAGTGATGCCTTCCAAATAATAAATTTTCAAAATAAATTTTCACTTGGCGACTTTAGTTTTGCCTGGGATAAATCCACTTTTTGGATTGTGTTGATTTATGGTTTATTCACCAATTTACAAAATTTTGGTATTGATCAAAGTTATGTGCAACGTTACATCACTGCCAAAAGTGAAAAGGAAGCGCGCAAAAGTATATGGATAGGCGCATTACTCTATATTCCAGTTTCAGCGATGTTATTTTTAATCGGCACGCTTTTATATGTTTGGTATCAAATGCACCCCCAAGAGTTGGGTCAACTACTACTAACCCAAACAAAAGGCGACAAAGTATTTCCTTACTTTATTGGCTCGCATTTACCGCAAGGGATTACAGGATTAGTGATTGCAGCCATTTTATCGGCAGGCATGAGCACAGTATCTACATCACTTAACTCTTCTGCCACGCTTTTATTGCAAGATTATTACTTACGATTTATTAATCCCACTGCCTCTGAGCGAAAAAAAATGGGGGTGCTTTATTTGTCGACTGTAATCTGGGGCATCGCAGGATCACTGGTTGCAATCTATATGATTAATATTAAAAGCGCGCTAGATGTATGGTGGATGCTATCTAGCATTTTAAGTGGTGGGATTGCAGGCCTATTCTTATTAGGCTTGATGCATAAAAAAGCAACGAGTCGGCATGCTTTAGTTGCTGTTGTTATAGGCCTGGCACTGGTTGCGTGGATGAGTCTTTCTGTTTCACCTTTTTGGCCAGAAGCTTTGAATGAGTTTAAAAGTCCCTTTCACTCTTATTTAATCATTATATTTGGTACATCTGCCATCATTATTGTTGGTCTTATTCTGTCCTACTTTTCATTAAACACTAGGGCTCAACAAACTGAGCCCTAGTGTTTTTATACACAGACCTAGCATAAAAATGCTTTGAGGCTGCTAAAGCAAAGGATGATTCCAAAAAGCATTATCAGATTATTATTTTGCAGGCACTTTTTCTTCTACGGTTTTTAGTGGCTCTGAAACGGCCGGAGCTGAAACGGCCGGAGCTGGAACAGCAGGCGTTGCAGGCTCAGAATTCATTGGCTGACTCTTTTCCTGTACTTGCCCATTATTACTATTTGGTGACGGCAAATCGCCAACCGGAACAACTACCTCTACTTTATTAGCTTCCTGAAGCTGTTTTTTACCAATATAGACAACTGTTAAACTAGAAAATAAAAATACCATGCCAACACAAAAGGTTAGCTTAGTTAAAAAATCATAGGAACTCATGCTAGCCTGAGCTTGCGCTGAACCACCGCCGGAACTAAAAGCCCCGCCCGCATCACCTGATTTACTCGGCTGAAAATACACGAGCGCAATCAAAGATATCGCTGAAACCAACTGAATAACAATAAATATATTGAACAACATTACCAACACTCCCTAATCAATGAACCACATTAAAAGCATTTACGATTGCCAAAAAATCACAAGGCAAAAGGGACGCACCTCCCACTAAACCCCCATCAATATTTGGCTGACTAAATAAATCAGCTGCATTATCAGGCTTGAGGCTGCCGCCATACAATATGGACATTTGAGAAGCCAATACCAAATCATATTCAGCAAGTATCTTTCGAATATCAGCATGCGTTTCTTCTGCAAGCTCAGGTGTTGCTGTTTTCCCCGTGCCAATTGCCCATACCGGCTCATAAGCAATAATGATCTGACTAAATAACTGCGTACCTATAAGATTAATTACAGGTGCCAGCTGACCTTTTAAAACTTGATAAGTAACGCCACTTTCTCTTTGATCCAAAGTTTCACCAATACATAAAATAGGCGTTAAATGATGACTTAGCGCCACCTCTACTTTCTGAGCAATTAATTCATTTGTTTCATGATAAATATGCCTTCTCTCTGAGTGCCCAATAATCGCAGCTTGAACCCCCGCATCTACAAGCATGGAGGCTGAAACCTCTCCTGTAAAAGCACCAGATAACTGCTCGCTGACGTTTTGAGCGCCCACCCATAATGAAGCAGCTTTATGATTTAAAAAAGACTGCTTAAGCATGCCCAGATAGGGAAATGAAGGACAAATAACAATCTTTAAATCTGCTGAGATGTAACGCTCAAATGCCTCAGCACTTTGAGCCCACTCTTTTATAAATAAAGCCTCGCCATTCATCTTCCAGTTTGCAATAACCCACTTTTTTCGCATGCTGCTTTCTCTTCTAAATAACAACATTAATTCAAGACTGAAAATAGTTTTTAACAATAACCGACAGCGCTTCAGCCGCACTTTTAGTTAATGCGGCATCCTCGCCTTCTACCATGACGCGGACTAAAGGCTCCGTACCAGAAGGTCTAATTAATATTCGCCCAGAGTCTTTTAGCTTTTCTTGAATAATACTAATTGATTTTTGAACGTCTGCTGTTCCTTCAAATTTTCTGAATTCATCTGACGTAACTGCGCGCGGTAACTTTGTGTTCAATAATACCTGAGGGAAAACTTGTAAGCCTGATAATAAATCAGCCAAGCTTACTTGCTCGCTTACCATAATAGAGAGCACTTCAAGCGCGGCAATGATGCCGTCACCTGTTGTCGTTTTATCAAGACAAATAATATGGCCTGAAGACTCGCCGCCTAATTGCCATTTTTGCTCTTCTAAAGCTTCCATCACATAACGATCGCCAACCTTTGTACGCAAAAACGGAATATTGCTCTTTTTAAAGGCGACTTCTAATCCAAGATTAGTCATCACAGTACCAATCACACCGCCAGATAATGTCCCTGCGCGCTTACGTCCTAAAGCCAACACATAAAGAATCTGATCACCATCAATTACTTGTCCTTTAGCATCAACAAGAATCACTCGATCACCATCTCCATCAAAAGCAATACCCAAATCGGCTTGATGCTTAAGTACACCCTGCTGCAATACTTTAGGGTAAGTTGAGCCACAATTGAGATTAATATTAAGACCATCTGGGGTATCAGACATTGATATTACCGTCGCCCCTAACTCTTCAAATACTCTTGGCGCAATGTTATAAGCTGCGCCATTAGCTGAATCTAAGACAATACGCAGACCTTTAAGCGATAAACCACGCAAAAAAACTGCCTTACAAAATTCAATGTATCGGCCAGCGGCATCTTCAATACGCTTGGCTTTTCCAAGTTTAGCGCCATCTACCACTGAAATTTCTTTCTCAAGCTGCGCTTCAATTTGAAGTTCAATTTCATCCGGCAGTTTTCTACCTTCAGAAGAGAAAAACTTAATACCGTTATCATAATAAGGATTATGAGAGGCACTAATAACGATACCTGCCTGTGCTCGAAAGGTGCGGGTTAAATAAGCAATGCCAGGGGTTGGCATAGGCCCCAATAAACGAACATGAACGCCGGCCGCTGAAAGACCTGCCTCTAGCGCAGCCTCAAACATATAACCTGATATCCGTGTATCTTTGCCAATTAAAATTTTCGTATTTTCTTCTTGGCCAAAACGCGAAAAAACTGATCCAACAGCATAACCAAGCTTTAACATAAAATCAGGCGTAACAGGAAAAGTACCAACTTTGCCACGAATACCATCTGTCCCAAAATACTTTCTCATACCAAAACCCCGCCCAAAAAATTGATTGAAAGCATATATACCCTTCGTACTTGAAACCACGGCATTGTTGGCTGCGTTCATTCGCCCCAATCACATAGTTGATCAATGCTCATGAGGTTCACGCTCTTGCCGCCTCATCGTGATTACAATTGCTTTGGGTATATACCCTTCGTACTTGAAAACGCGGCATTGTTGGCAGCTCTCACTCGCCCCAATCACATAGTTTATCTATGCTCATGGGGTTCCCTCCCTTGCCGCCTCCCCGTGATTCCAATTACTTTGGGTATAATGCTGCGCGTTATTTTATTTCTAAATTAGAAAAAGAAGTAGAAGCTAAAATAGCCCAAGCCATATTAACCGCTTCTTGAGTCTCTTTTACATCGTGTGTTCGTATAATGCGCGCCCCATGCATGACGCTAACAACATGTGCGGCCAAACCACCAAAAAGCCTTTGATCTAGCTCTTTTTTAAGCACATGGCCAATAAATGATTTTCGAGAGGCGCCCACTAAAAGAGGACAGTCTAACTCAAGCATTTTTTTTAGCTGATTAATAATAATCAAATTATGCTGTACTGTTTTTCCAAAACCAATGCCAGGATCAATTACAATTTGATCGTGTAAAATGCCTTCTTGAATACAAGCTGTGATTTTTTCCCTCAAAAAAAGACTAATATCATCAAGCAAATGATCATATGAAGGATGTTGCTGCATATTTATAGGCATACCCTGCATATGCATAAGGCACACCCCCAAACCATACTCACTAACGACTTGTCGTGCACCGGGAGCACTCAAAGCACTCACATCATTTATCATCTTTGCGCCGCAATCAGCAGCACAACGCATCACAGCAGGATCACTCGTATCAACTGAAATAACGACATCCCCTTTTTTCGCAATAGCCTCAATAATGTGCATAATGCGTAGAATCTGTTCATCGGCACTCACTCTAGCAGCACCAGGACGCGTTGACTCACCACCAATATCAATAATTTGAGCGCCCTCTTCAAGCATTTTCTCTGCCTGAGCAAGCGCTGAGCTTAAGGAGCTGTAACGCCCACCATCAAAAAATGAGTCAGGGGTAATATTGAGAATCCCCATGATAATGGGCTGATCGAGATTCAAAATCTTATCCCGACAACGAAACATTTTGCTCATAAAAAAAATAGGGCCGCAAAGGACCCTATCTACTAAAAAATAAAATTAATGATCGCCTAAAGGGCCTGAAAAAGGTGTTGCCGATTGGCCTGAAGTATCGCCACCTTGAGAAACATCATCTTCTTTTACAGAGGAAGTGCCGTTCGGGCCAGGCCAATCCTTAGGTGGTGGCGGGTCTTTACCTTCCATAATTGCATCAATCTGAATCTTATCAATTGTTTCATAAATCATCAGTGCCCGCGCCATAGCCTCTAACTCAACACGATGCGCCTCAAGAATATTTTTAGCGCGCCCATAGCAACGGTCAATTACAGCGCGAATCTCTTCATCAATCTCTTTTTCAGTTTGTGCTGAAACATTTTTGCGACGAGAAACTGTTCTACCTAAAAAAACCTCGCCCTCTTCCTCTTCATACATCAAAGGGCCGAGTCTTTCAGATAAACCCCAGCGCGTTACCATGTTACGAGCCATTTCAGTTGCGCGCTGAATATCGTTTGAGGCGCCTGTCGTTACACCATCAACACCAAGCGTCATTTCTTCCGCAATTCTACCGCCAAAAAGAGAACAGATTAAACCCTCAAGCTTACGCTTACTAATACTATAGCGATCTTCCTCTGGCAAAAATTGTGTAACCCCTAAGGCGCGGCCTCTTGGAATAATACTTACCTTATAAACAGGATCATGCTCCTCAACCATACGCCCAACAATTGCATGCCCAGACTCATGATAAGCAGTGTTGAGCTTCTCAGCATCACTCATCACCATTGACTTCCGCTCTGTACCCATCAAAATTTTATCTTTAGCAAGCTCAAACTCTTTCATTGAAACAGTTTGCTTATTGCGTCTGGCCGCAAAAAGCGCAGCCTCATTAACAAGATTGGCAAGGTCTGCACCAGAAAAGCCCGGCGTTCCCCTACCGATTACAGAAGCATCAACATCATCACCCAAAGGCACCTTTTTCATGTGCACTTTTAAAATCTGCTCACGACCACGAATGTCCGGTGAAGGAACAACCACTTGACGATCAAAACGGCCAGGCCTTAGCAAAGCAGAGTCCAATACATCAGGGCGATTAGTTGCCGCAATAACGATAACGCCATCATTTGGTTCAAAGCCATCCATTTCAACAAGCAACTGATTCAGCGTTTGCTCTCTTTCGTCATGGCCACCACCTAAACCTGCGCCTCTTGAACGACCCACTGCGTCAATTTCATCAATAAAAATAATACAAGGTGCCTGTTTTTTTGCTTGCTCAAACATATCTCGCACACGAGAAGCACCAACACCCACAAACATTTCAACAAAGTCAGAACCAGAGATAGTAAAAAAAGGAACATGCGCCTCGCCTGCTATCGCTTTAGCGAGCAAAGTTTTACCCGTTCCTGGCGAACCAATCATTAAGACTCCGCGAGGAATCCTACCGCCCAAACGCTGAAATTTAGCGGGATCTTTTAAAAACTCTACAATTTCCTGCACTTCATCTTTTGCTTCATCAACACCAGCAACATCAGCAAAGGTGGTTTTAACTTGATCTTCACTCAGCAGCCTTGCGCGACTCTTGCCAAATGTCATCGGGCCGCCTCGACCGCCGGCACCGCCCTGCATCTGACGCATAAAAAACATAAATATGCCCAGAATAAGCAATATAGGGAAACAAGCGACAAACAACTGAGCCCAGATACTTTGCTTTTCAGGTTGCCGCCCTTCAAGGCCAACATTATTTTTGAGCAAGGTCTCAACCAACGCACCATCTTGCAATGCAGGACGGATGGTTTGGAAATGTTCGCCTGTGACCTTCTCACCTATGATGGTGTAACCATCTACAACCACCTTACGTACTTGTCCTACCTCAACTTCCTTAATAAACTGAGAATATTCAAGATTAACAGGTGCTGCTTGCTCGCTAAAGTTTGAAAAAACCGTCAGCAAAACTGCTGCGATGATAATCCATAGAATTAAATTCTTTGCCATGTCGTTCAAGGTATAAACCTCTTTTAGTTTAATCGCCAGATTTGATGAGTATAGATGCAGACGTCATCTACCGAAATAATTACAAAAAGCCTCAATCTACTTAAAACCACGAGCAAGCAGATAAAACTCCTTTGATCTAGCGCGAGAAGCCTCGGGCTTTCTCACCGCAATACTTCTAAAGCGTTCTTTAAGACGAAAACGAAATTCTGTCATACCTTCGCCTTCAAATACTTTTACTAAAAAAGCCCCATTTTTAACAAGGGTTTTTTCAGCAAAATCCAGCGCAAGTTCCGCCAAGTACATCTGCCTAGGCTGATCAACATCAACCTCTCCACTTAGATTGGGGGCAATATCTGAAAAAACAAGGTCAATCTTGCAACCTCCGGTTAAATGCAGCAACTGATCAAAAACAGATTGCTCTGTAAAGTCGCCCAAAACAAACTCAACACCATTAATTGGCTTCATTGGCAATATATCAAGCGCTATCACACGGCCTTTAGGGCCAATTTGCTCAGCTAATACTTGCGACCAACCACCAGGCGCAGCACCAAGATCAATAACAAAAGAATGCGGCCTTAAAAGAGAATCTCGCTCGAGAATTTCTTTTATTTTAAAACTAGCGCGCGAACGATAGCCGAGCGCTTTAGCCTTTTTAACAAAAGGATCTGTTAAATGCTCTCGCATCCATATCCTGCTACTTTTTGTTTTTTTCACAAAACCAACCATTTTATTTATAAACAAAGGCTCTTCTAACAACTAAATTTTTCCCTATTAATATAGAGAAAACTAACGACGGGCCTGAAAAAAACGCTGCATCAATTCGGCAGCCTCGTGCGCCATAACCCCAGAAACACAAGACACTTTATGATTCAAGAAGCCTCTTTCAAAAAAGGAATCCTGACTTTTTACCACGCCTGACTTAGGTTCCAACGCACCAAACACTAACTGAGAAATACGTCCATGAATAATAGCCCCAGCACACATCGCACAAGGCTCCACGGTAACGTACAAGGTAACGCCAGGCAACCTGTAATTACCTATATTTTGACAAGCAGCCCTAATTGCAACAACTTCTGCATGAGCCGTAGGATCGCAAGAAGAGATCGGTTGATTCCAACCTTCCCCGACGATTACCTTGCCTTCCTGCACAAGCACAGCACCCACAGGAACTTCTGCATGATCATAGGCTTTTTTAGCAAGATCAATCGCTTTGCCCATAAAAAACTGATGCTGATCCTGAAGGTCGTTATTGGCTATTTTATTCACCCATTCGAGCCTCTATTCCCACTCAATTATTCCCACTCAATCGTTGCGGGCGGCTTAGAAGAAATATCGTAAACAACTCGAGAAATACCACTAACTTCATTTAATATTCGACTGGAGACTTTATCGAGTAAATCGTAGGGCAGCTTAGAATAATTTGCCGTCATAAAATCAATCGTTTCAACCGCACGAAGACTTACCACATACTCGTACTGACGAGCATCACCCACAACACCAACGGACTTAACTGGCAAAAATACTGCAAAAGCCTGGCTCGTTTTTGCATACCAGCCTGAACAAACCAATTCCTCCATAAAAATAGCATCTGCCTCTCTTAAAATATCAAGAAATAAAGGCTCTATTTTACCCAAAATACGAACAGCTAATCCTGGCCCTGGAAAAGGGTGGCGGTAAATAATGGAATCAGGCAAGCCTAAGGCAACCCCAATTTTTCTGACCTCATCCTTAAATAATTCTCTTAAAGGCTCAAGCAGCTTTAAGTTCATCCGCTCAGGCAATCCACCGACATTATGGTGCGATTTAATAACATGCGCTTTGCCCGTTCTAGAGCCTGCGGACTCAATAACATCGGGATAAATTGTGCCTTGCGCTAACCAGCTGATACCAGATAATTCCGTTGATTTTTCATCAAAGACATCAATAAATGTCTTGCCTATAATTTTTCTTTTTTCCTCAGGATCTTCTACATTTTTTAGGCGATCTAAAAATAAAGACGCCGCATCAACTGTGATGAGCTGCATCCCTCTGTCTGCTGAAAAAGTAGCAATTACTTGCTCACGCTCACCTTTTCTTAATAGGCCATTATCGACAAATACGCACACAAGCTGATCACCAATTGCGCGATGCAAAAGCGCAGCTAAAACAGATGAATCCACCCCGCCAGATAATGCCAATAAAACCTTTTCACTGCCCACTTGTTGCCGCACACGTAAAACGAGCTCATCAATGATTTCTATTGGTCGCCAGAAACCATCGCAACCACAGAGATTCCTTATAAAGCACTCTAAAATCTCGCCACCTTTTTCGGTATGCGTTACTTCAGGATGAAATTGAATCCCATAAAATCGACGAGATTCATCTGCCATAATACAAATAGGTGCATGAGCGCTTCTGGCTATATTTTGAAACCCTTGAGGCAGCACGGTAACTTTATCCCCATGACTCATCCATACTTTTAAAGGTGGATAAATTGCGCCCTCTTGTTTATTAGCCGCTTCAAATAAAGAACTATCAGACAATAACTCAACCTCCGCAAAACCAAACTCTCGTTGTGCAGAAGCAGAAACTTTACCGCCCAGCTGTGACGCCATTGCTTGCATGCCATAGCAAATACCTAAAACCGGCAAGCCTAAAGAGAAAACAATATCTGGCACGCTAGGTGCGGCGTCTGCGGTTACAGACTCCGGGCCACCAGAGAGAATAATGCCTCTTGCCTTAAAAGCGACAATTTCACGCTCACTAACATCGTAAGGTAAAATTTCACAGTAAACACCCAGCTCTCTTACGCGTCTTGCAATAAGCTGGGTATACTGAGAACCAAAATCTAAAACAAGTATTTTTTCAGCAAAAACAGATGGAACCATTAGCTCATTGACTCATAATTTTCATTGCCGACACATTCAAAGCAGGCAATATTAATTGATAGGATAATTCGGGGCTTCTTTTGTAATAATGACATCATGAACATGGCTTTCTTTAATACCGGCAGAAGTAATCCGAATAAACTTAGGCTTTGTTTGCATCAGTAAAATAGTTGAGCAACCCGTGTAGCCCATGCTCGACCTTAAGCCGCCCATTAACTGATGAACGATAGCAGACATAGGGCCTTTGTAAGAAACACGCCCCTCTATACCCTCAGGAACAAGCTTTTCAACACCTGAGGCGGCATCCTGAAAATAACGATCGCTTGACCCATGAGACTGAGACATTGCCCCCAGCGAACCCATGCCACGATAAGCCTTGTAATAACGACCATGGTAAAGCTCTACTTCACCTGGCGCCTCTTCAGTACCCGCCAATAAGCTGCCCACCATAACGCAGTCAGCACCCGCTGCAATTGCTTTAGCGATATCGCCAGAATAACGAATGCCGCCATCAGCAATACAAGGCACACCAGAACCTTTTAGCGCCTCAGCAACATAAGTAATAGCAGAAATCTGAGGAACCCCAATACCTGCAACAATACGTGTGGTACAAATTGAACCTGGGCCAATACCTACCTTAACAGCATCCGCGCCCATTTTGACAAGCGCAAGCGCCGCTTCTGCTGTCGCAATATTACCGCCAATTACCTGAACAGAAGAAAAATGATCCTTAATCCACTTCACGCGCTCAAGCACATTCTTCGAGTGACCATGAGCGGTGTCTACCACAATAACGTCAACGCCTGCCTCAACCAATGCCTCAATACGCTCCTCTGTTCCAGCACCCGTACCCACAGCAGCCCCAACTCTTAAGCGTGCCAGCTGATCTTTGCAAGCAAGAGGATAGGCCTCGGCTTTACGAAAATCTTTCATCGTAATCATCCCGCGCAGCTGGAACTGATCATTAACAATTAAGATTTTTTCGATGCGGTGCTTATGCAAAAGCCCCTTTACTTCGCCAGAAGACGCACCTTCTTTAACGGTAACAAGCTTCTCTTTTGGCGTCATGATTTTCGATACCGGCATATCTAATCGATCTTCAAAGCGAATATCACGACTCGTAACAATACCCACAAGCTGATCTTTTTCCATAACAACAGGCACGCCCGAAATATTATGAGCTTGAGTTATTTCAAGCAGCTCACCGACGGTTGTATCAGGCGTAACAGTGATAGGATCGCGCACAACGCCGCTTTCAAATTTTTTAACTTTTTTAACTTCACGCGCCTGCTCATCAATCGTCATATTTTTATGCAAAATACCAATGCCGCCTTCTTGCGCCATCGCAATAGCCAGGCGCGCCTCTGTAACCGTATCCATCGCAGAAGAAAGGAGTGGAATATTAAGCTCAATCTCTCGCGTCAATTTCGTTTTTAAGCTTACCTCTTTAGGCAAAACATCGGAATAAGCCGGCACCAGCAAAACATCATCAAAAGTAAGTGCTTCTTGATCAGTTCTTAACATAATTTGCTCGATTTAAAAGGACTTAAAATAGGAGTGAAGCGTTAGACAACCAAAGCTAAGTAAACGATGAATTCTACTTAATAAGCCTCTAAAGCGCAAACATCCACTACAGTGAATGAGATCATGATCAAAAACAGAATCAGAATGTAACCTCGTCAGTCACAGCTTACCAGTTTTGCACAAGCCCTAATTGCGCAAGCCCTAATAAAGCGCTTTTTAATCAACACAAAAATCAGCTAGACTTACGCCACATTTCACTCTTAATGTGAGGCATTTAAGTATCACATGGCTTTTAGAAAGTGGCGAAAAGAACTTCAAAGACTTGCGTTTATTATTTTATTCTCAGGCACTACCGGCTATTTTTTAGACACCAACTATTCGGCGCACGCTGTTGCCACAGCCCTGCTCCTGTACATTATTTGGTTATTTTATCAATTCAATAAACTACACCGCTGGCTTAGACATCCTCAAAATTATGAACTGCCAGAATCAGATAGCATATGGGGAAAAATCTTTGATCTAACTTACGAGCTGCACTATCAAAAAGAGAAAATGAAGCATCAGCTTCTTGCTACCGTAAATAGAGCACAGTCTTCTACCAATGCTTTAGCAGAGGGCATTGTTATTCTTGACTCACAAAGTAATCTTGAGTGGTGGAATAAATCAGCTAATCATCTTGTGGGCTTTCGTTTTCCTAACGACAAAGGAAGGCAAATTACCAATCTTTTGCGCGACCCCACCTTCATTCATTTCTTTGAAAAAATGCCAGAACAGCAAGAATTTATTCAAATTAAGTCGCCCACAAAAGAAAACTGTTTTCTTGAGGTGCGGATTGCTATTTTCGGACAAAACCAGCGCATTCTGGTTATTCGCGATATTACACGCATCAAACAACTTGAACAGATTCGTTCAGATTTTATTGCCAATGTTTCTCATGAATTACGCACACCGATCACTGTTATTTCTGGCTTTATTGAAACTTTTCTTGCGCAAGCTAATCTTTTTTCGCCCAAGATTCTAAAAGGGCTAAATCATATGCAAGAACAAGCGCAAAGAATGCAAAAACTTGTCAACAACCTTATGTTTCTTGTGAAACTAGAAAGCACAGACGCAAACCCTGCACAAGAAATAATCTCGGTGGAATCAATTATTACCGCAACCATTCGCGCAGCATCATTAATGAATTATGGCGCAAGAATATTGAAGCTTCACGTGGATCCTACGCTGAGCATTTACGGCAATTATATTGAAATAGAAAGCGCCTTATCTAACCTTATACATAATGCATTTAAATATTCAAATATTAATGACACCATAGAAATTACAGCTCAACAAAAAGAGGGAAGAGCTCAGGTAGAAATAAAAGATACAGGCGCTGGCATTAGCCCAAATGAAATAACAAGAATTACCGAGCGCTTTTATCGTGTGGATAAAAGCCGCCAAAGCCAAACAGGCGGCACGGGACTGGGCCTTGCTATTGTCAAACACGTACTACAGCGTCACGATGCAAGCCTTGAAATACAAAGCAAGCTCGGTGAAGGCAGTACTTTTACCTGCATTTTTCCTGAAAAAAGAGGGCGAAAAATTGCAGGTGATCCCCATGAGGAACTAGCGTGATCTAAAAAAACAGTGCGAAAACTAAACTTGAAGAGCCTGAAAAGATGGCGGTGCACCCACCACAAAATTAAAAAAGTTTTGAAGCACACTCGTCGCTTCCGGCGTCTCTTGAATTGTACAGAGCAGGGCAACAACATCTATTTTTTCTTGATCAAGCTCGCGCGAAAAATAGCGTATATATTCACTGATAATTCTGGCAGAAAATTCAGGATGAAACTGCAAACCCCACGCACATTTGCCAACACGAAAAGCATGATGCGGCTCAAATGCGTTACCTGCCAATAAAACCGCATTTTTAGGTAGCTTAATCACGGTTTGCTTATGGCTGACATGCGCACCAAAACGAGGGGGAAGGTTTTTAAATAGAAGGTCATCTGAAGCCATTTCCGTTTTAGATACATCGACCATACCTAATTCACGGCCTTTTGGATGGTAATCTACAACACCACCCAAAGCATAAGATAAAATCTGATGCCCAAAACAAATACCTAAAATGGGTGTGTTTTTATGAAACACTAACCTTAACCAGTTGGCCAAATTTTCCATCCAAGGAAGCTGATCGGTAACCATGGCAGGAGAGCCTGTGATAATCACCGCATCAACCTCTGATTGCGAGGGGAGGGACTCGCCAAGAAACACTGCGCATATTTTTTTTTCAAAAAAAACGGCTTCTTTTGTGTGAATAGCTGAAATAATCCAATCATCAAAATCGCCTAAATTATCGCCAATCGCCGAGAAAGTCTGCCCTGTTTTAATAATCCAAATTTTTTTCATACTTACTCTTTTACGGATATAAAATCATCCAAAAATTTTTATAGAAAGACGCTGGACATTATATGCAACAGAACAAGATAATGTGATTTTTATCCTTGTTTTTGCGACACTTGTCGCTATTAATTTTCAATCTATCGCCCCGTTAATTATAGTAGGACTTACGCAGAATTGTTCCAGCAAGGCGTCCTTGACGAAGACAGTACACGCTGTACGGCGAGGCAGGATAACAAAGCTGGGCAGTTTTGCGTAAGTCCTATACAGGTAAAACATATGCAACTCTTTGGCTCTTACACTAGTCCCTTTGTGAGAAAAATACGCGTTATTCTTCATGAAAAAGCCTTAAATTATCAATTTATTCCAGAAGATGTCTGGTCTGCAAACACAAAAATTGAAGCGCATAATCCGCTTGGAAAAGTTCCCTGCATGACACTTGATAACAACATGACACTTTATGATTCAAAAGTAATTTCAGACATACTAGAGCGACTTTATCCCACCCCCAAACTTATCCCGACCGAAGAAATCATTGCCTACATTGAAATAAAAAAGCTTGAAGCACTTAGCGACGGAATTATGGAAGCGGCAGTTAGCATGCTACTTGAAAATCGTTTTCATACCGAAGAGAAAAGAAGCGCTGAATGGCTTATTCGACAGGAAAAGAAAATTAAAAATGGCTGCGATTTACTTTCTAGCCTGCTAGAAAAAAGCCAGTCTGATTTTTTAATGGCTGAATTTAGCTTGGCTGATATTACAGCAGGCTGCGCGCTACTTTATGTTGAATTGCGTTTTCCGAAAATTGAATGGCGGAATAATTATCCACAACTTAATCAGTATGTAATACAGCTATGTAAGCGTGAGAGCTTCATCGCTACACATCCTGCTTAAGCCAATAGACGACAGAAAATTTGCCCATACACTCAAGCAAAAAGTGACTCTTTTACAACAAGCTAAATACGGGTAAGATTGCATTAAATTGTGCAGGAAAAAATTGCTGCGAAGGCTCTTTAGCCTGTAAACGTAACGGTATTACTTGCAAAATTAATCGATGAATTTTTAATTGCTTTTTTACTTTCTGGTGTCTTTTCTTATGATCAATAAAATATCTCAACTTAAAAAAAGTGCATGCGCACTGTACTGTAGTTCATTTATTTTTTCATTTATTAGCTTGCTTTTTGCTTCAACAGTTTTTGCTTCTAGCCTTGAAGTTGCTTTAAGTGATGATACCGTTTCTGGTGAATTTGTTACTAAAGTAAACCCTAAAAACTTGTACTTTTCCGGCTCAATTCTACACCATGACGATAATGCTGACTTATTTGGCTTAGGTTTAGATGTAAGAGGGAAGCCTCGCTTTACAAGCACAATTCAACAAACAGGCTTGGGTGGCAAGGTTATTTTTTTCGATAGCAACACGTTTGATGGCGGCGCATTAGCACTCGGCGGATTTTTTAGGCACTCATTTCCAGGCGCAAATCTGCTTAGCTTTCGAGGCAGCATGTACCTTGCCCCTGGTGTTGTTTCTTTTGGTGATGGCGATGGTTACTTTGAAATTGGTTTGCGTTTTGAATATGAGTTTTCTAAGCAAGCCTTTGCCTTTATCGGCTTGAAAGATATTGACATTGATATTGATAAAAGATCAAAAGATATCAGAGCTGACGATGGTTTACATGCCGGCGTTCTAATACATTTCTAGGTTTTTTATTTATTATGGCAAAAAGAGGTTGATTTCTGCACCGCCCAGCTTTACTGAGCGAGAAAATCTTGCAAATCCAGCAACCTCTTTGTTTTTGTGCGCCTGTATAAGTGTTTTTAATAGACTAAGCCCGAGACCTGTTTTTTGCACTTCGGGCTTAGCTTCATTATCATTTATAACACTATCACTTGTAACGTCGCCCAACCTTTCCTCCTCAAAAAAAGCAGGAAAACCAGGGCCGTTATCCTCAATTTGAATGCGCAGAAAAACACCCTCAATAACTGCTTTAAAGTGTATTTTACGTGCGCCTGCTTGTATTGCATTGTAAATGCAAGTATCCAATAAATGAGAAAGAACAAACTCATTAAAAAAGCCATATACTTCATCATCAGAATCATAGGTCATTTCAAAACCATATATTTCACGCGTCAGCTCATGCCGCGCAAAAGTATCTTCAAAAAAAGACGCCAAATGACACTGAGCCGTTTCAAGAGAAGCATCGCTTTTTAACTGATATTTATACTGAAATAACATATCCGTTAAAGAAGAACTTATTTCATTTACTTGATATTGGATTTTTTGGAAAGACTTTTTTTGCTCATCTGTTAAAGCAATATCTTCTACTAGCTGACCAACATAATGAAGCAACTTACCCATTCTATTTTTATTTTCATGAATTGAAAAAGCAAGAATACTTTCCATTACCGAAAAATCATTTTTTAATTTTTTCATACATTTTAATTAACTTTTCATATCGACTGAATCGTGGATCTTCACTAGGAAGACTTTTCATTCTAGAAAAAAATTTTTGGCATTTTTGATCTGTATCTGAATCAAAACCAAGTTTTTGCATAAAAACAACATAAGTCTGTAGCGCGTTAAGTAGCACGCCATATCCGGCTGTTTCTTCGATAACGGCCTGCTCAAACATAGCAATAGCTTCTTTAAGCTTCCCTTTTTCAAAAAGCTCAACGCCTTGGTTATTAAAGTTATCAATTTTCTCTTTTGTTTTTTGTTCACTCGCTTTATTTGAGCCTTCTTCAATAACCGCAAGCTGATCAGCATCCATCAAGCCTGTTTCTTTAATTTCATTAAGAAGCGCTATAGAATCTTCCTGCTCTGCAAACTTAGCCAAAAAGTCGCCTAGTTCTTTTGTTAAATTACTTAAGGTGCCAGGTTCTGCATTTTTAAATACTTTAACCGCCATTTGAAACGCTTTTTTAGCATTATCAGTATTACCTGCGTTCTTATATGTCTCCGCTTCCGTTAGAGAAGCCCTAATTTGAACTTCTGCATCTGCTGGATATTGCTCCTTGGCATCTTTGAGCGCTTTAATAGCCTCAGCTAAGGCTAATGCCTTTTCTCTGTGACCACCTTTTGCAACTTTTACCTGTAATGATTTTGCAAGATTAATATAGTTTTGAGGCAATTTAAAACAAGAGTTTCGACCAAGCGCAACGGCCTTCCTTAAGGCTTTATAGGCCACATCCCACTGCTTATTTTTGGTTGCTAAACGACCAAGCTCTGTTTGACGTAAAATAGCCTTAGGTGAAACACAAACCGCTTCTTCTAGCGTCTGCTGAGCAAGCTCCAGGTTACCTTCTTTTTCTTGTACTTTTGCAAGCCAATCGCGACATTCCATACGGCTCTGATCTCGATCTTCTTTAATAAGCTCAATAATCTTTGCGCTAGACTCTTCATATTTCTTAAGATAAAAAAGCGCTTTAGCAAGACCCAAGCGCGCCCAAGGCTGCTCTCTTACGCCTAAAACAAATTCATAAACTTCTTTTGCTTCGTCAAAGCGACCTATAGATAAAAGCAATTTGCCTTTAATTCTGAATATGTCAAAAGCTAAGGCCGGCTTGCTTGTTATGAGCGTATTGCACGCCTTGAGGGCAACATCAAATTCACCAGCATCTATTGCTCGGCCTATTTCTTGATAGTCATTTTTATTTTTAAGCACTCTGACAATGCGCGATTTAAACTCATTAGCATTAATTGGCTTGGTCAAATAGCCATCCGGGCAGTATTCTAACGCACCCATAACCATATCTCTTGTTGCCGCAGCTGTAACCAAAATAAAAGCAGCATTAAATGAAATAAGCCTAAAGTAGCGTATTTCTTCCAAAATTTGCTGGCCATCTTTTCCCGACCCAAGCTCATAGTCACAAAAAATAATACTGTAGTGATTCGTTTTGATACGATCAAGCGCTTTCTCAGCATTGATTGCCATGTCTATATATTGATCTTCAACGCCAAGATGGCCTGACACCATCTTTTTTAAAAGGGATCTCATTTCAGACTGGTCATCAATGACAAGCACGCGTTTATTTTGTAAATTTTCAAGACTCATAAATTACCAAAGGAAAAATCAAAATCCTGCAGTAAAGTTTAGCTTTAAATTCAAAAAATTAACGGCGAATTTTATGAAATGGAATTAAGCTCTGCTTGATTTGATTCCCAGGCAAGATTAAACCACTTCTTTAACCGATAATCCTGAAAAGGATTAATCACCTCACAAGAGTATTCTGCGTTAAACAGCTTACTTGCTGACGTCTCTATTAATGATTGAGCACATCTAACAAGGTGAGAAGCATGGCTTACATCGCCTGATTTTGCACAAATATCAGCCTGAACTAAAAAAGTTAAAGCATTAATTTCTGCTTTATAAACATTAACACTTGTTTCAAGACTCATTCTTGGTTGAGCGGTGACTTCGAGCATAGAGCCACTAATTCTTGAGTTTAATTTATCAAGGGAAGGGGAGAGGTATTCTATCTCATCCTCCAGTTGCTGCAAAGCAAGCCTGCGCTCAGCTTCATCAAAAGAAACAATTAGATCCATCTTTTTAGGTTGAAACATTTAATTAACTCTTTTCCTTTGATATGTAAATAAATGCTAAAATGCCCGCGCGACTAACTCTTGTTAATTAATAACCCTGTAACGCCCGTCGTAACACGCTAAATGCACTCAGGTAGGGACAACTAAATATAACAAGAGATTACTTGGCCGTGAATACTTTCTATAAGTGGCCAGAAATTAAATATGAAAACAGGCGGATTTTGACTCATTATTATGGATAACACCTCTAGACTCATACTAAAAAACAGCACTTTTTTTCAACAGCCCTCTCTTTTTATTGGCTTACCAAAAGATGAGTCTTTATTTTTTAATGAAAAATCCATTGCCGTTACTTGGGCTTTTGATGTTTTCACTGCACTAAAAAATAAAATAAAAAATTCCACCTATTTTGCATGCACGTTGCCCGAAGAACATCAGTATAGCCAAGTTATTTTTTTCTTCCCTAAAGAAAAAGAACTCGCCACTTTCTGGCTCGAACAGTTTTATTTTCTTGCTAGAGAAAAAAAATTATACCTAGTGGGTGAAAAAAGATCAGGGATAGAATCTTTTATAAAAAAAAATAAGGGTGACTTTGCTGTTTGTGAAAAGCTCGATAGCGCCTGTCATTCTCAGCTATGGCTTATCGTACTTAAAGAAAAAAACAATGAAATTAAGTCTTTTAATTTAGATCGCTACTATCAAAATTATGAGGTTAATTCAAATCAAGGCTCTTTAACAATATCAGCATTACCCGGCGTATTTAGTCGCGCAAAACTAGATCAAGGTACAGCATTTTTACTTTCAACCTTTAAAAAAGGTGATATAAGTCCAGGGCGCAAAGCCTTAGATTTTGGCTGTGGAGCAGGCGTTATCGCCGCAACTTTAAGTAAACAATATCCAAAATTAGAATGGGATTTAATTGATATAAACTACTTGTCCATCCTTAGCGCCAAAAAAACAAAAATGCTCAATAATTTTAATGCTGCAATCTTTGAAAGCAATGGATTTGAGGAAATACCTAGCGGAAAAAAATATGACATTATCGTATCAAATCCACCTTTTCATGATGGACAAAAGAAAACACTAGAAACAACGGAACGTTTTCTTCGAGAATCAACGCTATATTTATCTGGCAGGGGAGAGATAAGGATAGTCGCAAACCGCTTTCTTCCTTATCTTGAGATCATGGAAAAACATTACTCTCAAGTTACAATTATTGCTGAAAATAATGCTTTTCGAGTTTACTCAGGAAAACAAGAAAACATCGCTGAGAGTCAATCAGCTGATATTGATATTAATCACCATTTTTAATTAATGCTTTTAGCTCACGATAAAGCAAAGACTCTTCACCCAAATTCAGCTCAACTAATCGCCGCAGGTGTGCAATTGAATCAATGTCAATCTGAACACACTCAAGACCAAGCCTCCCTTCAGCGCTGTGAACAATTTTAACATCCATCGTGATTACAACTGAATCATTAAGAATAATGTTTAAAACAGCTGCAGCAGCTTTTGGCTCAATATCTAATGCCTTATCTTCCAATAAAACAAGCGCGCCCTTTAAGGATATATCTATTAGCTGGACAACAATTTTACTACCCTTTAAATCAAGGTAAGCAGATGCCTCAAAAGCTATACGTGAAAATCGTCTCTTTTCCATGCCCGGTTCCTTCTGCTTAAAAGAAAACATAGTTTCCTTTTGATGTTTAATTCAGCTTACGATATTTAATTCGCTTTGGACGAATTGCATCATCGCCCAAAGACTGCCTGCGATGGTTTTCAAACTCAGTATAATTACCCTCGCAGAACTCAACTTGACTCTCACCTTCAAAAGCAATGATATGAGTAGAAACTCTATCCAAAAACCATCTGTCATGGGAAATAAGCAATACACAACCAGGAAACGTTTGAATAGCGTCCTCTAACGCCCTTAATGTTTCAACATCTAAGTCATTTGTTGGCTCATCCAACAATAAAACATTTCCACCACTTTTAATAAGCTTGGCCAAATGAACACGGTTCCGCTCACCCCCAGATAACTGGCCAACTTTCTTCTGTTGATCAACACCTTTAAAGTTAAAGCGGCCAACATAAGCACGAGATGGCATTTCAAATGTGCCAACCTGTAAAATATCATTCCCACCCGTAATTTCTTCCCACACAGTTTTATTGTCATCTAGCGAATCACGCGCCTGATCAACATAAGCTAATTTTACAGTATCGCCCACACGAATCTCGCCGCCATCAGGCTTATCTTGGCCAGTAATCAACCTAAACAAGGTCGTTTTTCCTGCTCCATTCGGGCCTATAATGCCCACAACAGCGCCTTTTGGTACATTAAAAGAAAAATTCTCGTAAAGAAGTTTATCGCCGAATTTTTTAGTGATGTTTGTCGCTTCAATAACGAGGTCTCCCAATCTTGGCCCAGGCGGAATGTAAAGCTGCTGCGTTTCATTTCGCTTCTGGAACTCAACTGAATTCATTTCTTCAAATCTTGCCAATCTTGCCTTACTTTTTACCTGCCGACCTTTTGGATTAGCACGCACCCAATCAAGCTCTGCCTTAAGTGCTTTATAGTGAGAACTTTCCTGTCTTTTTTCCTGATCTAATCTTTCTTCTTTTTGCTCAAGCCAAGAAGAGTAATTACCCTTGTAGGGAATGCCTTTACCCCTATCAAGCTCTAATATCCATTCTGCTGCATTATCTAAAAAATAACGGTCATGAGTCACCGCAACCACTGTACCTTTAAAGTCGCATAAAAAGCGTTCAAGCCATGCCACACTTTCTGCATCTAAATGGTTGGTAGGTTCATCAAGCAATAACATATCTGGTGATGAGAGAAGTAACTTGCAAAGCGCAACACGCCTCTTTTCTCCACCAGAAAGCGTTGTTACATCAGCTTCCCAAGCAGGAAGACGCAAAGCATCCGCAGCTATCTCAAGCGTTCTATCTAAATCCCAAGCATTAGCAACATCAATCTTACCCTGAAGTTCTGCCTGTTCTTCTAGCAATTTATTCATTGCCTCATCAGACATTGGCTCAGCAAACTTCATGCTGATTTCATCAAATTTGTTAAGTAAGTCTTTTATTTCACGAACACCTTCTTCAACATTTTCACGCACATTTTTGGAAGGGTCGAGCTGAGGCTCTTGTGATAAATAACCAATCTTGATACCAGCTTGAGGCCGTGCTTCGCCATCATATTCTTTATCAATACCCGCCATAATGCGAAGCAAGGAAGACTTGCCTGATCCATTTAAACCCAGAACGCCAATCTTGGCTCCCGGGAAAAAAGATAAATAAATATTTTCAAGAATTACTCTATTGGGATGAACAACTTTAGTCACCCCGTTCATCGTATAAATATATTGAGCCATAATAAAACCTAAAAATACCGAGTGAAAATCTATCTAAACATCAGCGTCTTAAAAAAATAAAAATAGTAAGCTTGGCATAATAACTGATTATCCTCTTATTTTAAATATCGTTTAACTTGAAAAGTAACGATGAGATAAACAGCTTCTCACCTTAAGTTTCTTTGCTGCTATTTAAGTTTTTATCGATAACTTGTGTAGATAATAATCGAGTATTACCGCCAATAGCCGTTGTATTATTAGTAATCGTTTTTTCTATCACAAATCGCATTAAATAATTTGGGCCGCCCGCTTTAGGCCCAGTGCCTGATAGGCCCTGACCACCAAATGGCTGACTACCGACCGTGGCACCTATCATGCTACGGTTAATATAAACATTTCCCACAGCAAGTTTTTTTGTCAACGTTTTTACGCGTGAATCAATACGTGATTGTATGCCTAAGGATAAGCCATAACGAGACTCATTAATTTGTCGTATCACATCATTAAGATGACTTCCCTTAAAACGAATGAGATGAAGTACCGGACCAAATACCTCTTCTTTTAATTCCTTGAGACTACTAATTTCAACAAGTGTTGGCGGCACAAAATAACCTGAATCATTGACTTCTTTTGTTAGAGGGCTTTGCGCAAGTAATTTTCCTGAGCGAGAGATTTGATCAATATGTAAAAGTATTTTTTGTTGTTGCGTATCATTAATTATCGGGCCTATATCAATATTCAAACTGATGGGATCGCCCACTTTTAAAACCTGCATTCGCCCAGAAATTAACTCAATAACTTCAGAAGCAATTTCTTCTTGCACAAATAATACGCGTAACGCCGAGCATCTTTGTCCTGCCGAATCAAAAGCCGAGGCAATTGCATCCATTGCAACCTGCTCTGGAAGAGCAGTCGTATCGACGATCATTGCATTTTGGCCGCCTGTTTCTGCAATCATGACCGCTAAACTGCCCGGCCTTTGAGCAAGCTGCCGATTAATATCCTGAGCTGAATCTAGAGAACCTGTGAAAACAACGCCGGCTATGCGAGGATCACTCAAAACCAAGGTTGAAAAAATACTTACACTGCAAGGCGTAAAATGAATACTTTCTGCAGGGAAGCCTGCCTCTAAAATAAGCGAAAAAACTTTACGCGCACACAGCTCGCCATGTGTAGCAGGCTTAGCAATAACACAATTTCCTGTAACAAGCGCTGCTGCAATTTGCCCTACAAAAATTGAGACAGGAAAATTCCAAGGGCTAATGCAAACAAAAACCCCGCGCCCTAAAAGCTCCAACCAATTCTCTTCGCCCGTTGAGCCACCCAAAAAAACTGGCTCTGCTAATTTTTCAATCGCCTGCTGAGCATAATAGCGACAGAAATCAACGGCCTCTCGTATTTCAATTTGTGCATTTTGAAGTGTTTTACCGGCCTCTGCGATCAAAAGCGCCATGAGTTCATAGCGTGATTCTTCTAATTTATCTGCTAAGTTATAAAGCAATTGCGCGCGTTTTTTAACGTGCGTTGCTGACCATGTGGGGAAAAATTCAAAGGCTTCTGCTAGCGCAGCTTGGCACTGTAGAGGTTGTAATAATGTTCGCGTACCTAAAATATGCGACTTATTGCTTGGATTTCTAATTGGAAAATCTTGATCTTTACCTGGATATTCTTGTGAAAAATAAGGCATCATTTTTTGCACAACAGCCTTGGTATTTGCCTCACTATTTAAGTTCAGGCCGCTGGAGTTAACGCGACCAGGTAAATAAATTTCTCGCGGCAAAGGAAGATCCAATACTTTTACATACGTATCTGTTCTTGCCAAGGTAAATGGGTTTTTAACCAGATCATGTATAGGAATATGCTCGTTACGCAACTGATGAATAAAAGAAGTATTAGCGCCATTTTCAAGCAATCTACGCACAAGATAAGGCAATAAATCACGGTGTGGACCAACAGGCGCATAAATTCTACATGTCAGATCAGGCTTTATTTTTAACAGCTTCTGATAGATAGCATTCCCCATGCCGTAAAGTCGCTGAAACTCAAAGTGAGGATTTTCATAGAGCCTTGCCATATCGCAAATGTAAGACAAAGTAAAAGCATTATGCGTACCAAATTCAGGGTAAAAGCAAACAGGCCTTTTAAGTAAAAATCGGGCAAGATGAAGATAATTAGCATCCGTTATTACTTTTTCAGTAAAGACCGGGTAATGATTGAGTCCTTCTTGTTGTGCCTTTTTTATCTCGTAATCCCAGTAAGCCCCCTTAACTAAACGAATTGGAATAATTTTATTATGCTTTTGGGATAACGTCTCAAGATAGACTAAAACAGCGTAGCTTCGCTTCTGATAAGCCTGCACAGCAAGTCCAAAATGAGGCCAATCAGCAAGATCGGGTGATTGAAAGATATGCGTAAAAATATGAAGTAAAGGCTCAAGACGATAAGATTCTTCAGCATCGAGCGTAATAGGAATATCTTTTGAGCGCGCTAATAAAACGAGCTCCATTAATCGTTCTTCAACAATTAAAATCGCCTCTTTTTGCCAGGGTTCAAAACGAGGATGCAACGCAGATAGTTTAATTGAAATGCCTGGACGAATAGGGTAGTCAAGCGGTGTCTCGCTTAATGCTTCTATTGCCGCTGAATAAGCCCTGATATAATTTTCAGAATCTTTTTCAGTCAGCGCAGCTTCGCCCAACATATCAAAAGAGTGGCAAAAAGCCCCATCAGCCTGAGACTTTCTATAGGCTTGAGATATTGTTTTGCCTGCCACAAACTGTTCGCTAATTAAACTCATCGCTTGCTGAAGAGCAGCATGAATCAATGGGCCGCCCAACCTGCGAATAAGCTGACTTACAATGCCGGCACCTCTCTCTGGCATTGTTTTAAGTATCTGCTCAGTGAGAATTAAACCCCAAGTCGATGCATTAACCCAAAAAGAGGTACTTTGCCCCAAATGCACGCCCCAGTTACCTTGAGAGATTTTATCCTGCAAAAAAAGTTGCGCTGTTTCGGCATCAGGAACACGAATAAGTGCCTCGGCCAGGCACATAATTGCAATACCTTCTTCTGTGCCAAGGCTATATTCCCTCAAAAAATTTTCAACATTCAAGCCTTGCGCTTTATTTTGCCTACCCGCTATAGAAAGATCGGCAGCCATTTTCTCTACAGCATCTTCATTAACTTTCTTGGGATCTTGGGCATCTCTTAATAAGATTTCTTTAGTGAGCTGCTTTTCATCGGCCAAGTAATCCTGATAAATAGATTTATTTAGCGTAACGCCACTAATGTAAGGATCTAACGCTTTTAAAAAATCATTCATACTGCTGAACCTTTACGTACGCTCGCTTTATGTTATGCCACTTAATTAAAAAAACGAAAGCGTCTTCTTCACAATGCCTAAGATAGAAGAAGTAGCGCTGTTAATTATACTTCAAACTCTTAAAAGCACAGAAAAAGAACTATAAAATCAAGAATAAAGCGATTTTTTTTTGACAATGGCGATTATTGTACGGTTTTATAACGTGTAACACATCTTGTGACTTTTATTATTCTGTAATACTTCAACTAGACTGAAAAAGTAAGCTCGATCATGAGTTGTTAGGAGTGATAGAGAGTGAATCAAAATAATAATCAGAAAAAGACCAATTTTGTCATCGATTTGCGCTGGGCTTTAGATGAGCTGCATAAAGAAGGGTTGCTCTCAACAGAAAATATGCTTGCTGTAACCAGTACAACTCGATCAAAAAATCAAATATCACAGCATCCATTACACTTTTTGGCGAATTTTGGGTTCCATCATCAAAAAAAAGAAAAGCAGGCACTTAGCCTAGAGTTTTTAACTAACTGGCTAGCAGAAAAAGCCAATTTACCGGTGGCCTTTATTGATCCACTTAAAATTGATGTACCTACAGTTACTTCTGTTATGTCCTATAAATTTTCAGAAAGACATCATGTATTGGCAATTAAAGTAACCGCTGATGAAATTACACTGGCAACAGCACAACCTTTTTATAACGAATGGGAATCAGGGCTATCCCAAATTATTCGAGGTAAAAAGATTAGGCTGGTTATTAGTAATCCTGCAGATATACAAAGATACTGCATCGAGTTTTACAACCTAGCTAAATCAGTTCGCAGCGCAACAGGTGAATCTAATCAGCAGCCAAGTCATATTGCAAATTTTGAGCAATTGCTCGAATTAAACTCAATAAAAAGCGCTGATGCAAATGATAAACATATCGTGAATATTGTTGATTGGTTGCTGCAATACGCTTTTGATCAAAGAGCGAGCGATCTACATCTTGAGCCAAGACGAGATACAGGACGAGTTCGCTTTAGAATTGACGGCGTAATGCACGATGTTTATGAATTACCAGCGGTTGTGATGACTGCAGTGACGAGTCGTATTAAAATTTTAGGCAGAATGGACGTTGCAGAAAAACGGCGTCCTCAAGATGGTAGGTTAAAAACAAAAAAACCAGATGGCGATGAAGTAGAGCTGCGATTATCGACATTGCCCACGGCTTTTGGCGAAAAACTCGTTATGAGGGTATTTGATCCTGAGGTACTACTAAGATCATACGAACAGCTTGGTTTAACAAATGATGATTATAGTCGCTGGCAAAAAATGGTTTCTAGCACAACAGGCATTGTATTAGTGACAGGGCCAACCGGTTCAGGTAAAACGACAACACTTTATTCAACGCTAAAGCAGCTTGCAACAGCGAATGTCAATGTATGTACACTCGAAGATCCTATTGAAATGATAGAGTCTAGTTTTAATCAAGTGCAAATACAGGCCAATATTGATCTTGGTTTTGTTGAGGGTATCCGCGCACTTTTAAGACAAGATCCTGACATTATCATGGTAGGTGAAATTCGTGATTTACAAACAGCTGAAATGGCAATTCAAGCCGCACTTACTGGGCATCTAGTCATCTCAACGTTACATACCAACGATGCACCTTCAGCAATTGTTAGGCTTCAAGAACTTGGTGTTGCGCCTTATCTGATTGGTGCAACACTCTTAGGCGTTATGGCTCAAAGATTAGTAAGAACACTTTGCCCTCACTGCAAAGTGGCAGCAGAAATTGATCCTGAAGGTTGGTGGACGCTAACGGCACCCTGGAAAGGCAATTTACCTAAAAAAGTGTTTAAACCTGGCGGATGCTTAGAGTGCCGCGGAACAGGTTATTTAGGAAGAATGGGGGTGTATGAATTAATGTTAATGTCGCAAAAATTACGCGATATGGTTAGCCGCGAATGCCCCTTAGATGAAGTACGGGCTCAGGCAATTAAAGAAGGTATGTTTACACTAAGATTAAGTGGCGCCAATAAAATAGGCAAAGGCGTCACAACAGTTGAAGAGATATTACGCGTTACACCTTCAGTCTCATCTTTTGAATAAAAGCACTACTTTTTTAATGTACAGCTCTCAATGCATGATATAGAATTTCCTTTTTCCACCTCATTTCCCCCAGAAATTTTTAAAGGTAATTCATCATGGCTCGCGGCATAAACAAAGTGATACTTATTGGCAACTTAGGCAAAGATCCAGAAGTGCGTTACATGCCAAATGGCTCGGCAGTTGCAACCATTACGCTCGCAACCAGCGAGTCTTGGAAAGATAAACAAACAGGCCAAGCACAGGAAAGAACCGAATGGCACCGAGTTGTCTTCTTTAATCGTCTTGGTGAAATTGCAGGCGAATATCTAAAAAAAGGCTCTAAGGCTTACGTAGAAGGCAGTTTGAGAACCCGTAAATGGCAAGATCAAGGCGGGCAAGATCGTTGGACAACTGAAATAGTCGGTAATGAACTACAGATGCTCGATGGAAAAAGTGGTGGTTCAAACATGGGAAGTAATATGGATGAGTCAAAAGACTTCTCAGGGTTTGATCAATTTCCCGAAGCTTCATTTTCATCCGCTGCGCCTGCTGGTCAGCCAAGCGCGATGAAATCTTCTTCTTATCAGCCTAAAAATAATCCTTCAACAAAACCAGAGTCACAACAAGCAGAGCGAGTTGTTGATTTTGATGATGATATTCCTTTTTAGCTTTAGCATTTTAATTAAAATAGGACTTACGCAAAGCTGGGTAGCTTTGCGTAAGTCCTTAAAAAATCAATGCATTCTAGCCAAGATCCCATCTAGCTCATCTAAAGAGTTATATTTAATAACAAGCTTTCCTTTGCCTGATGACTCATGCTGGATACGAACAGCCGCCCCTATTTTTTCAGAAAGATCGCCTTGTAGTTTAATAATATTAACGTCGCTTTCTTCCTTCGGCTGTTTTTTAGGTGTGCCTTCTTCTAAAAGCTGCCTAACAAGCGTCTCGCACTGCCTAACAGATAAGCCTCTTTGAACAATCAATAAAGCTATTTTAATTTGATTATCAAGCGTGAGGCTAAGCAATGCTCTGGCGTGCCCCATTTCAAGCTCGCTTTCTTCAAGCATTTTTTTAACTTCATCAGCAAGATTAATTAGCCTAAGAGTGTTCGTAACTGAGGATCTAGAAATGCCAATTACTTCCGAAATTTCTTGGTGGGTAAGATCAAACTCCTGCTGCAATCGATGCAAACCAATCGCCTCTTCTATGGGGTTTAAATCTTCCCTTTGCATATTTTCGACAAGCGCCATAGCCAGCGCTATTTGGTCATCAACATCCTTAATTAAACAAGGAATACGATCCAAACCAGCAAGCATCGCAGCACGCCATCTTCTTTCGCCTGCAATAATTTCATACTCATCAACATGGCTATCTTTTTGGAAAGAACTGCCGCCATCTAAACCTATTTCTCTCACGATAATAGGCTGCATAATGCCCTGTTGCTTTATGGATGCAACCAAATCAGCTAAAGAATCTTCAGATATAGCTCTTCTAGGCTGAAAACGACCTCGCCTTAGTTTTTCAATCGCTAAAAAAGCAACTCGATCTGGATAAATTTTGGTATCTGTTTTTCTCTCTACAACTGAAACCTCTGACGTATCAGAAAGCCCGCCAGTTGTAAAAAAATCACCGCCTTTTACAGAGACATCTTGCAGGCTCACGCTGCTTAATAAAAGCTCTAAACCTTTTCGACCTAATCCTTTCTTTTTACTCATAGCATTCCGTTACCATTTCAATCTGTTTATGTTCCATTCTGCGCAACATTTCGCCAGCTAAAGCTAAGTACGCAAGCGCACCTTTAGAGGATTTATCATATTTTAAAACTGGTAAGCCATGACTTGGCGCCTCAGCAAGACGCACATTTCTAGGAATAATTGTGCGATATACTTTTTCTGGCAAGGTCGATAAAAGTTGATTTGAAACCTCATTGCTTAAACTATTTCTAGGATCAAACATCGTTCTCACCAAACCCTCTATTCTCAACTTGGGATTTGACGTTTTTCGGAGGCGCTCAATGGTGCCTATCAGCGCAGCTAAACCTTCTAATGCAAAATACTCGCACTGCATGGGAATAAGAACAGAGGTTGCAGCACACAGGGCATTAACCGTTAACATATTGAGCGAAGGAGGGCAGTCAATTAAAATATAGTCGTATTTATCAGCAATAATTGCCAAACATTTTTTTAGGCGATATTCTTTCTGATCAAAATTTAACAGCATAATTTCAGCTGCGGTTAAATCGCCATTTGAAGGCATTAAATCATAGCCTGATATCGTTGGTAAAATTACAGAATGAACAAGATCAATGTCTCTTAAAACATCATAAGCGGTCAATTCCGTTTGATTTTTTTCGACGCCACTTCCTGTCGTCGCATTACCTTGAGGATCTAAATCAATTAGTAACACGCGGCGTTTCACTGCAACTAAAGATGCGGCGAGGTTAACACTTGTCGTTGTTTTTCCTACGCCGCCCTTTTGATTTGCGACTGCTAAAACTTTTGCCACACTATAAACTCCTGTACTTTTTGTAAAAAACTATGACATGTTTGACTCTCTAGAGACAATTAAAAGGTGTCTTAGCTCATCAAGAAAAGGCACCTCTAATTGTTTAATTAGCTCAAAATAAAACCCTTCACCAATAGACTCAAATCCTACTTCTGGCCAATGACCCTTCATAAAAAGATAACGCGTATTACATGATAACAAATGACCGGTATTAGATATGATGCTAGCGACGCTTGAGAGCGCACGCGATACAATCTGATCGGGGAAACTATTAGGATGGTAAGTCTCTACTCTTTCATTTTCAACGATTACGTTTTTTATTTTCAACTCAGCTATAACTTGACGAATAAATCTCGTTTTTTTTGAATTGCTATCCAATAAAACAAATTTTTTTTCTGGGAAAAGAATAGCCAAGGGAAGCCCTGGAAAACCAGCGCCTGTACCAATATCAAGAATAGATTCGCCGGTAAGATAAGGGTAAACAGATAAACTATCAAGAAAATGCTTAACTTCTATTTCTTGCTCTGTTTTTATGGCTGTTAAATTATAAAGCGCATTCCACTTCATCAATAATCTAAGGAGATTTTCAAATTGATTTAATTGTAAGGACGTCAAAGAGATATGGAGTAGGTCTATACCCTCCAGAAAAATACTTGCCATAAAACCTACTTAAAATGCCTAACTACTAAATGAAATACTTTCATTTACCAATGATTTTTTCTTCAAGTAAATAAATAATAATGAAACAGCGGCGGGAGTAACGCCAGGTACTCTAGAAGCTTGACCTAAAGTTTTAGGTTGATGCAAATGAAGTTTTTGTCTAACTTCATTTGATAAACCAGATACATTAGAAAAGTCTATATTTTCAGGGAAAACAGTTGATTCCATTTTTTTTAATTTTTCGACTTCGGCTAACTGCCTAACAATATAACCCTCATACTTAATATCAATTTCAATTTGATCTAAAATTTCTTTTTCATAGCTGTCTACACCTAAAATTGAATTAATTAGGTTGAAATTAACCTCGGGTCTTTTCAGTAACTCAAAAAAAGTGGCGTCTTTATTAATAGGGACAGCATTATCAATCAGTTTTTTTGCATAATCAGAATCCATTCGGACCCACGTATTTTTAAGAAGTGCTTTCTCTTTTTCGATCGCTTCTAATTTCTGATTAAATTGTCTCCAGCGATCATCAGAAACCAATCCTAGCTTCCGACCTATTTCAGTTAATCTGCGATCAGCATTATCTTCTCTTAGGATTAATCGATGCTCTGCACGACTCGTAAACATTCTATAGGGCTCACTTGCTCCAAACCTTACTAAGTCATCAACTAAAACACCTATATAGGCTTGATCCCTTCTCGGATACCAGGCATCAGCGCCAGCTGCTTTTAAAGCAGCATTAACGCCTGCTAATAAACCTTGCGCTGCAGCTTCTTCATATCCTGTCGTTCCATTCACCTGGCCTGCAAAAAATAATCCCTCAATATGTTTAGATTCTAACGTTAGAGACAAGCCTCTAGGATCAAAATAATCGTATTCTATAGCATACCCAGGACGAGTAATTCTTGCGCGCTCAAAACCAGGTAAGCTCCTTACAATTTTTACCTGAACGTCGTAAGGAAGACTTGTAGAAATACCATTTGGATATAATTCATTCGTATCTAAGCCTTCTGGCTCAATAAAAATTTGATGGCTATCTTTATCAGAAAATCGAACAACTTTATCCTCTATAGAGGGGCAGTATCTTGGGCCAACACCTTCAATTATCCCTGTATACATCGGCGACTTATCAAGATTAGCGCGAATAATCTCGTGTGTTTCTAGCGTTGTTCTTGTGATATAACAATTAACTTGTTCAGGATGATCGGAAGCTTTTCCTAGATAGGACATAACAGGAGAGGGAAAATCGCCTGACTGCGCCTTCATCACTGAAAAATCAACTGTTTTACCATCTATTCTAGGCGGCGTACCAGTTTTCAGTCTTGCCGCACCCAAAGGAAGCTCTCTTAAGCGAGAAGCTAAAGCAATAGAAGGTGGGTCGCCAGCTCTTCCACCTGAATAATTCTCCAGCCCGACATGTATTTTTCCTGATAAAAAAGTGCCCGCTGTAATAACAATAGAATGAGAAAAATATTTAAGGCCAATTTGAGTAATTACACCTAAAACCTGATCACCTTCAACAATAAGGTCGTCAACTGCCTGCTGGAAAAGCGTTAAATTAGGCTGATTTTCCATAAAATAACGCGTAAAGCGCTTATATAAACTTCGATCAGCTTGAGCGCGCGTTGCTCGAACAGCTGGGCCTTTGCTGGAGTTAAGCACTCGAAAATGAATGCCTGCTTTATCAGTCACAAGGGCCATTGCGCCCCCTAAAGCATCAATTTCTCTCACTAGGTGAGTTTTACCTATTCCACCTATAGCAGGATTACATGACATTTGCCCTAAAGTTTCAATATTATGCGTGAGAAGCAAAGTAGAGCGCCCCATTCTTGCGCTAGCTAATGCAGCCTCACAACCTGCGTGACCGCCACCTACTACGATCACGTCAAATTTTTCCGAATAAGACATTACTTATAATCCTGCAAATTAAACAAAATAAATTACGGCGATTTTTTTAGAGGCACTTCGCCTAATCAGCTCTGAAATGTCTCTATTTTCCGATACAAAAAGAAGAAAAAATACTATCAAGCAAATCCTCAGAAGTAAACTCGCCCACAATTTCGCCTAATCGATGATGCGCCTCTCTAAGATCTTCAGCCATTAATTCGCCGGCAGATGATTTTAATCTCGCGTAAGCAATATTAAGAGAAGAAAGTGTTTTATTTAAGGATTCAATATGCCGTCTACGCGCACTAAAAATATCAATAGAAGAACAGACATACCCAACTTTTTGAGTAATACTTTTTTTTAATTCTTCTATTCCTATATTTTGTAAAACTGAAATAGAGATAGTATCGGTATTTTTTTGGCCGATAAAAGAATTATGTTTTTCTTGATCGATTTTATTTCTTACAAAAATAACCTTAGGTAATTCATCTGGTAAAATACCAATCTGATTACTCAGTGAAAGACCATCATCTATAAAATCTTCTTTTTTACAAGAATCAAAAAGCCATAATAATAAATCGGATTTTTTAATTAACTCGATCGCCCTGGAAATACCTTCCTTTTCTACCAAATCACTACTTATCCTAAGGCCGGCAGTATCATGAAGCCTAACTGGCAGTCCATTTATTTGGATATTCTCAGTGAGAATATCTCTTGTCGTGCCTGGAATTTCTGTAACGATAGCTCTATTTTCACCTAGAAGGTGGTTCATTAAACTAGATTTTCCAGCATTTGGTTTTCCTGCAATAACAACGGAAACGCCTTCTCTAAGCAAAGAACCATGATGTGCTTGCGCTGTCAAATCCGAAACGACATTAATTAGTGACTTTAATTTTAGTTCGACGCTTTCCTGAGCTAAAAAATCGATCTCTTCATCAGGAAAATCAATTGCTGCCTCGACATACGTTCTAAGAGAAATAATTTCTTTACTTATAATATTAACTTTATCGGAAAAAATACCTTGAAGAGAATTAAGAGCTGCTTGAGCTGCTAGCTTAGTTTGACTAGCAATTAAATCCGCTACGGATTCTGCTTGAGCTAGATCCATTTTATTATTAAAAAAAGCTCTTTCTGAAAATTCACCAGGCCTAGCAAGGCAAGCACCAAACCTGAGACATTGCTCTACAATGCAATCTATTATTAAATTTCCACCGTGACAGTGAAATTCAATAATATCTTCGCCAGTAAAAGTATTCGGGCCTTTAAAAAAAATAATGATGCCAAAATCGATAAGATTACCGTCAAAATCAAAAAACTTAGAAAAGTGGGCATGCCTTTCTTTTAGAAAAGTTCTAAGGGTAATACTTAGCCCTAAATTGAGCGCATTTGAACCAGACAATCGAACAATGGCAACGCCCCCTCTTCCTAGAGGGGTTGCAGGAGCTACAATCGTAGTTTTAGAATCAAAAGAATGCATTTTATTATTCTGCTTTTGCAACTTGGCGTGTGATAAACCACTGCTGAAGAATTGATAGTATATTATTTGTTAGCCAATATAAAACTAAGCCGGCAGGCATAAATAGAAAAAATACAGTAAAAAATACAGGCATAAATTTCATTACTTTTTCCTGCATAGGATCTGCAATACTCGTAGCGCTAAGCGCTGTTTGTAAAAACATTGATGCGCCCATAAGAATCGGGAGTACAAAATAGGGGTCCATAATAGATAGATCATGAACCCAAAAAATAAACTCGGCATGACGTAGCTCAACGCTTTCCAATAAAGTCCAATATAATGCTAGAAAAACAGGCATTTGTAATAAAACCGGAAGGCAGCCGCCTAGAGGATTAACTTTCTCTTTTTGATAAATTTTCATCATTTCTTGAGAAACTTTTTGGTGGTCATTTTTGTATAATTCTTTTAATTTCGCAATTTGCGGCTGTATTTTTTTCATCCTTGCCATCGATTTATAACTAATAGCCGAGGGGTAATAAAAAATAGCTTTTACTAAAACAGTTAAAAGAACGATAGCCCAACCCCAGTTATGAACCTGAGAATAAAACCACTCTAAAAGCAAAAATAGTTTTTTAGCAATAAAATAAAGAACGCCATAATCAACAGAAAGATCTAAGCCTTTCGCAGCTTTTTTTAACTCACTCTGAATTTTAGGGCCTATATAAAATTGGTTTGTTAAATTTTTTGTTGAGAAAGCTTCTATATTTAAAAAATCCTTGGCGGTATAGCCAAAGATATATTCGCCATCGGTATTTTTACGCGCAAAATAATCAAATGATTGAGTAGCGTCAGGTATTAATGCAGAAATAAAATAATGCTGTACGAAAGAAACCCAGCCACCCGCATGAGAAAATTTTAAAGGCTCATTATTATTTTGAGCATCCTCAATATCAGAAAAAGAAACTTTATTAAAAGGATCATCTGGCTTCCAATATGCAAAACCTAGATAAGTAGATAAACCAAAAACAGATTTTTTTCCAATACTAGGATCTTCAAGTTGATTCCTTTTTATCTGAGAAAAATACTTTCCAGTCCAAGAAACGTCGTTATTATTTTTAATTGATATTACCTCATCAACTAAATAACTATTTCTTTTAAGCTTAAAAGTTTTTGTATAAGTTAAGCCAGGCTTAATTTCATACGATAGAGGAATCTCTATAAAATCGTCTTTAATTTCAAAGGTACTAGCGTTTGTTTTATATAACGGCCTACCAAAATTTGAACCACCACTATCAAGATCTTTGCCTGAAGCCCCTAAAAAACCACTCTGAATAACATATTCATATGGGTCTTTTGATAACAAGACAAAAGGATCGTTTTTATTTTCAATGTGTGTAGGGTATTTTAGTAATGCCGAATAAATAATATCCCCGCCAACCAAATCAATTTTTACAATCAGTACATCAGTTTTAACAGTAACGTACCTGTTTTCATATGAAATATCAGGAATGATAGGCGTCGGGCTTATTTTTTCAATTTGAGGCAGGTCAGTTTCTTTTTTTGACAACAGAGGTTTTTCTAAATCAACTGTAACTTCTTTAAGTTTTGGGTAATCTTTTTGCCAAAAAATTAATAGAAAATAGGCGTTAAGTGCAATAAGAATAATAAGAGCGGCGCGTATTAGATTCATAAATAAATCGAAAAAGTAGTCAGTAAGTTAAATTGATTCACCTTATTATTTTAAAGGTGGTCTGATTTTTTAAAAAAATAAGGATTACATTTTAAAATCTGTATCAATGTCAAGCCTAAACCTTTTAATAAGCCATGATCTTTTAGGCATATTAAACAATATGAAGAACATGAAGGATAAAAACGACATTGAGAACCCAAAATTGGACTCAAAAAATATTGATAGCCTTTTACTATAAAGATAATACTAACAACTAAATACTTTTCCACGGTAGAAAAAAAAATATGCACTTTACTCCAAACCTTTTAATAGTTGATTCACTAATAAAAATATTTGTTTATTATCCATTTTAGCTGTGATGCCGTTTGACATTAATACAATATCAAATGATTGGAAATCCCTTTTTTTTAGCCTGAAAGCCTCTCTATAGATTCTCTTAATCCTATTTCTTTCGACCGCTTTTTTAATCCTCTTTTTTGGAATAGCTAATCCAAGTCTAGGCGTTCCCAATAGATTTATTTTTGCAAAACACACGCAAGTCTTCGAATAAAGCGTTTTATCTGCAAATTTCATTACATCTGTATAATCACTACTCTTCAGAATTCTATTTTTTGCAGGGAATTTAAAAGCCAGATTAGGATTAGATATTTTTATCACTAAACAGCTAAACGCTTTCTACCCTTCGCTCTTCTACGGTTAATAACTAACCTTCCATTTTTGGTTGCCATTCTTGCTCTAAAACCATGGGTTCTTTTTCTTTTCAAGTTACTAGGTTGAAATGTACGCTTCATATTATTTCCTCAAATATCCAATAAGTAAAAATTTTAGCCAAATAAACATAAGGGACTAACGATTGTTTTACCGTGTTTATGCTAAACAAACATAGCTTTAGGCAAGCTGCGCAGGGTACTTCTTTTTTAAGGTGAAATCAATAATGTCGAAAAGGGCATCCTCTTAATTTTCTTAAGTTTTGAGTTTTACTATATTAATAAAATTGAGATATTAAGTATTTAAGAATACTAAATACTGTTATTATTACTGTGGATAAAAACTGTGGATATCTATTAATTTACCTTTTAAAACAAATAGATAGATTAATAATAACAACATGATTAACGGCCCTGTTTAATCTGTATGAGTGGTGTGAAAGCTGTGGATAAAACAACGTGTTTTTAAGATACCTGTTAAACCTATATAAAACATGGCAGTTATACACTTGTTTAAACCCTAGTTATAAACAGCTTTAACAAGTAAAAATTTTATTTATTTTATGGCCTAAGAAAAAAATTATTTGTAATGACTAATGGTTTCAAGGGAAATGAAGGTGGATTATCAAGTCTAGTGAGGCTACAATTCCCCATCTTTGGTCTTGACTGTATCTAGATCTAGTTTTTTTGTTCTTTTGCTAGTACGAGGAGCTTGTCTTGACGTTTGCGCTTTGGTCTCAATGTTTAGAAAAACTTCAGGAAAATATTTCACCTCAACAACTTAATACGTGGTTAAGGCCTTTGCAGGCCGAAATCGTAGGTTCTGAGCTTTTTTTGTTTGCACCAAATAGATTTGTTTTAGAGTGGGTAAATGATAAGTTTTTGGATAAAATACAAAAAATAGTTTTAGAACTAGAAAAAACTGACAAGCCGTTAACTGTGCGTATTCAGATCGGTTCTCACTTAATTGAAAAATCCAAAGCTAATAATGTCGTAACCAATGATTTGCTAGAAATGGCTTCTGTTAGCAAAGAAGATGAAAGTATAGAAAAAGTCATTTCTGGTTCATCTTTAGATCTTAAAGATAAGAAAAGATTGGGTGCAAAAAAAAATGATAGTCAAGAGAGTTCTGAACTCATAAAGCATCGATCTAATTTAAATTTAGCGTTTACTTTTTCAAGTTTTGTCGAAGGAAAGTCCAACCAATTAGCTCGAGCTGCTGCAATGCAGGTAGCTGAAAATCCAGGTGGCGCATATAATCCATTGTTTTTATATGGAGGCGTTGGCTTAGGAAAAACCCACTTAATGCATGCTGTTGGAAACTACTTATCTTCCAGAAATAAGTCGGCAAAAATTGTTTATTTGCACTCTGAGCGATTTGTTGCAGACATGGTAAAAGCACTCCAGTTAAATGCAATTAATGAGTTTAAGCGGTTTTATAGGTCTATTGATGCAATATTGATAGATGACATTCAGTTTTTTGCTGGTAAAGAGCGATCTCAAGAGGAGTTTTTTCATACTTTTAACGCGTTGCTTGAAGGCGGGCAGCAAATTATTCTAACTTGTGATAGATACCCCAAAGAAATAAATGGCGTAGAAGAGCGCTTGAAGTCTCGTTTTGGTTGGGGTTTAACTGTTGCTGTAGAGCCGCCAGAATTAGAAACTCGCGTTGCTATTTTAATGAAAAAAGCGGAAGAGACGAATGTTGACTTACCGCATGACACTGCTTTTTTTATTGCCCAAAAAGTACGCTCTAATGTAAGAGAGCTTGAGGGCGCTTTAAAACGAGTAATTGCTAACGCTCGCTTTACAGGGAAGGAAATGACTCTTGAGTTTGCTAAAGAGTCATTAAAGGATCTTCTGGCGATCCAAGATAGACAAATCAGCATAGAGAATATTCAAAAGACAGTTGCCGAGTATTACAAAATCAAAATAGCCGATTTATATTCAAAAAGAAGAAGTCGGTCTGTTGCAAGACCAAGGCAATTAGCTATGGCTTTAGCTAAAGAGTTAACAAGCCATAGCCTTCCTGAAATTGGAGACTTGTTTGGTGGAAGAGACCATACGACTGTTTTACATGCTTTTCGTAAAATTAACGAGCTGAAAGAATCTGATAATGATGTCAGAGAAGATTTTACTAACCTCATGCGATTACTAACGAATTAATGATGGTAAGGAAATGACAATGAAATTTTTAATAGAACAGCAGAAAATTCTAAAAGCTTTGCATCCTATTGCCAATGTTGCCGAGAGAAAGCAGGTTTCCCCTATTTTATCCCATGCTTACTTAAGGCTTAAAAATAATGAGCTGTTAATTATTGCAAACGACAGAGAAACTCAAATTGAGATTATTCTTGAGGTTGAGCATGCTCTTGAAGAGGGTGAAATTACTGTCCCAGCTAAAAAAATGCTAGAAATTGTGAGGACTTTCTCTGAGTCAAGCATGATTCATTGTTCATTAAAGGGTTCAAAATTTTTGATTGTTTGCGATCGAAGTCGTTTTGAATTACTTACGCTACCTGCTGCCGATTACCCATTGATGAAAGAAGAAGCAGAATTAAAACGCGTTACTTTATCTCAGTCTGTTTTGAAGAGATTGCTTGAATCCACCGCTTTTTCTATGGCACTTCAGGATTTCAGATTTTATTTAAATGGCTTACTGTTTGAGTGTAATGGCAGGGAAATATCTTCTTTATGTACGGATGGTCATAGGTTAGCGCAAACTATTATTGCTGTTGTTGGAGATCGAACGCCGCCTTTTCGTATACTGATTCCACGAAAATCAGTATTTGAGATTTTAAAGTTAATAGAAGAAAAAGATGACTTTATAGATATAAGTATTGGCGATAACCACTTTAAAATTATTTCTCCTAAAGTTTGTTTTACTTCAAAAGTATTAAATAGCCAGTTCCCTGACTGTTCCGGCCTAATTCCTGAAGTGGAAATTATTAGTCTGGCTTCAACTGCTCAAATTAAACAAGCTTTATTAAGAGCTCAAGTTATGGCTAATAGCCACAGAGTTACACTTGCTTGGTCTGAAGGATTCCTTAGAGTTTTTTCTGTCACTGAAGAAGGAGAGATGGCAGAAGAAGAGATATCTATTGATTACCATGGAAAAAATATTGAGCTTGATTTTAATGTTCAGTATTTATTGGAAATATTAAGCGTTATCAACGATGAATTTATTCGTATAGGTTTAGATGTGGATTATAAGACCGCATTACTTGAATCTTCTACTTCTTCTGAGGCGAAATACGTTGTTATGCCTTTGATGTAACTAAACGCAGGGGTTTATGAAGTTAGATTTTGCTCAGATTTCTCATCTAAGGTGTTTGAGTAGAGTTGATCTTAATTTTTCATCTGGTTTTAATGTCTTTTTTGGTGAAAATGGCAGCGGAAAGACCAGTTTGCTAGAAGCAATTTATTTTTTATGCTCTGCAAAATCATTTCGTTCTCATATAGCTCGCAGAGTGATTCAAGACTCAAAAAAAAGTGTTTTTGTTTATGGGCGAGGAACCAGAGGCGGGCAACCTATAACTGTTGGCATTGAGAGATCATCAACGTCTCATATTCAGGTTAAGTTGAATGAGGTTCCTGTTACACGTCTTTCCTCTCTTGCCGAGAATTTTCCTATTATTGCCTCAGGCCCTGATATTGATTCCCTTATTGACGATTCTGCGGCCAGAATAAAATGGATTGATTGGGGATTGTTTCACGTGGAACAATTTTATTTTTCCTATTGGAAAAAAATGAAAAATATTCATGCGCAGAGAAATGCAGCCTTAAAAAGCAAGGGTTTTTTTACTACATTAGATAGTTGGGATGAGCTTTGGTTTGATGTTTCATGTGAAATATCAAAATATAGGGATGCTTACGTTTCTAGAGTTATAGATATTTACCAGCAGAATAGTTTTTTTGATGTAGATCAATTAAATTTTCTTTTTTATCAGGGATGGAATGGAAGCTTAAAGGACGTATTAAATCAAAGCCGCACCAAAGATTTATTTGATGGCTTTACGCATTACGGTCCTCATCGTGCGGATCTAAAAATTTCGCATCGAAATATTGATGCGAAGCACTTTTTGTCGAGAGGGCAGAAAAAGAAAATTGATTTTCGCTTAAAAGTTGCTCAGTCAATAGATCTGCATAAGCAGAGCGGCATTAAATCTCTTCTTTTAATTGATGATGTACTTTCTGAGTATGACGAGCAAAGTTTAAAAGCTTTATTTGAGCAGTTATTTAGTTTGGGGCATCAGGTGTTTTTAACGGGTATTGATTGCATGCCTTTTGAGCGGTTGCTGGGGAAGTATCCTCATAAAATGTTTCACGTGAAACATGGGGTGGTTGAAGAAATTTCAAGTTGGATATAAAAGGGAAAAAATATGAATCAAATTTACGACTCAACAAGTATTAAGGTTTTAAAAGGACTGGATGCCGTCAGAAAAAGACCAGGCATGTATATTGGTGATACAGAAGACGGCTCTGGATTGCATCATATGGTTTTTGAGCTGGTTGATAATGCAATAGATGAGGCTTTGGCGGGTTATTGTGATCAGGTAGAAGTGATTATCCATCCTGATGAGTCGGTTACCGTGACGGATAATGGCAGAGGAATTCCTGTTGATATTCATTTAGAAGAAGGTGTCTCTGCTGCAGAAGTAATTATGACCCAGCTTCATTCTGGCGGTAAGTTTGATGATAATACTTATAAAGTTTCGGGTGGCCTACATGGCGTGGGCGTTTCTGTTGTTAATGCACTCTCTAAAGAGTTGAGGTTAACGATTAGAAGGAATGGTAAGGTTTATGAGCAGATTTATCATCACGGCGTACCTGTTGAGGCGCTCCAAGTTATCGGTGTGTCTAATTCAAATGGTACAAAATGTCATTTCAAACCAAGCGATGAAACATTTAAAAATATCCGATTTAGTTTTGATGTTCTTGCAAAAAGACTGAGAGAGCTATCTTTTTTAAATTCAGGGGTGAGAATTTTATTGAGAGATGAAAGGTCTGCTCAAGAAGAGATTTTTCAGTATGAGGGCGGTATTAGGGCTTTTGTTGAGTACTTAAACCAAAATAAAAAAGGTATTAACAAGGTTTTTCATTTTGTTAATGAGCGAAAAGAAGACGGAATTACTGTGGAAGTCGGCCTTCAATGGAATGATTCTTATCAAGAAACTATTTTTTGCTTTACGAATAACATTCCACAAAAAGATGGTGGTACTCACTTGATAGGTTTTCGTGCAGCAATGACGCGCACAATAAATCAATTTATGGAAAAAGAGGGTTATTTCAAAAAAGAAAAGATTACGCCTACCGGTGACGATGCGAGAGAAGGTTTAACCGCAATTGTTTCTGTGAAAGTGCCAGACCCCAAGTTTTCATCACAAACAAAAGATAAGCTTGTTTCTTCAGAAGTAAGAACTGCAGTTGAGCAGTCTTTCTCTCAATTTTTTGAAGAATATTTATTAGAAAACCCTAATGATGTAAAAGTGATTACGCAAAAAATTGTTGATGCTGCTCGTGCTCGTGATGCTGCTCGACGTGCCAGGGAGATGACAAGACGAAAAGGTGCGCTTGATATTGCAGGTTTGCCAGGAAAATTAGCCGATTGCCAGGAAAAAGACCCTGGTCTTTCTGAGCTATTTCTTGTTGAGGGAGATTCAGCAGGTGGTTCTGCAAAGCAAGGTAGAAACAGGAAAACGCAGGCTATTCTTCCTCTTAAGGGAAAAATACTCAATGTTGAAAAAGCACGTTTTGATAAAATGCTGTCTTCGCAGGAGGTTGGTACGCTTATTACGGCGCTAGGTTGTGGAATCGGTAGAGATGAATTTAATATCGATAAGTTGCGTTATCACTATATTATTATCATGACTGATGCAGATGTTGATGGGGCGCATATACGCACCTTGTTACTCACGTTTTTCTTTAGGCAAATGCCTGAAATTATAGAGAAAGGCTATTTATATATAGCTCAACCACCTCTATATAAGATAAAAAAAGGGAAGCAAGAGTTATATATTAAGGATGAAATCGACTTAGAAGATTATTTAATGCAATCAGCAATGGATGACTGCACCTTGTTTGTTAATTCATCCTCTCCACCAATACAGGGAAAGCCTTTTTCTGATTTGGTAGAGCAGTATCAAAAAGCAAATAAACGCATAAAAAGAATGAATAAGTTATACCCGGAAATTTTATTAAAGCAGCTTATTTATTCTAAGTTTGTTGATGTCTCCATTTTAAAGAGTCGCTCAGCAATGGATGCTTGGTTAGAAGCCTTTAAGTTGCGTGTGCTTGCTACTTTCAATGCAAGTGAAAGAGCAGATTTTTCTGTTTATGAAGATCTTGAAAGGGGAGAGTATTACCCAAAATTTAGAATGACGAGCCATGGTGTTGCAACTGATTATGTTTTTTCTCATGAATTTTGGGTTTCAGAAGACTATTTATCAATTGTTTCATTAGGCGATAAAGTAAGAGATCTTTTAGATAAAGATGCCTATATTCAAAAGGGCGAGCAAAAATATCCGATAGCAGATTTTGGTGCAGTTGTTATTTGGTTGATTGAGCAGTCAAAGAAAGGTTATTCCATTCAGCGCTATAAAGGTTTGGGAGAGATGAATCCTGATCAGTTAGCAGAAACAACAATGAATCCAGAAACACGAAGAATGCTGCGTGTAACTATAGAAGATGCAGTGCAAGCAGATCGAATTTTCACAACTTTGATGGGAGAAGATGTCGAGCCCAGAAGAGCTTTTATAGAATCAAATGCTTTATATGTATCAAACTTAGATATTTAATGTTTTTTGAATTGTTTATATTTTTTAGTTGATGCTGTGTGATTAATTATGTTTTATAGAGAGAATGATATTTCTCTCTATAAAACAGCTATAAAAATAAAAAATTAAATGATTTTTTCTATCATTGCGTAATAAAAACCATCCATTCCTGCTATTTGCGGCAAAAATTGATAGCCATACTCAAGTGGCACACTTTTTGGTAGCGCCATTTCTTTGTGTTGCGCGCTTTTTTCATTCTTAAGAAAAAGACTAATTATTGATTCATTCTCTTCTTTGAAAATAGAGCAGGTTGAATAAATAAGTTTTCCGCCAGGTTTTAGCGTTGGCCATAATGCCTGTAAAATACCCAGTTGAATTTTGGCATTTTTAAGTAAGGTCTCTTCGTTTTTAAGCCATTTTATATCTGGGTGCCTTCTAATAACACCCGTTGATGAGCAGGGTGCATCGACTAAGATCCGATCAAACTGAGTGTTATCCCACCATTGGTGTATATCAACAATATCCTGATTAATCAGATCAATATTTGGCGCATTTAACTCAAGACGATCTAAGTTTTCCTTTATTTTGGTTATTCTTTTTACCTCTTTTTCAACCGAGGTAAGTAAGGCAATCTGTGGATAGGTTTCTAATATATGGCATGTTTTGTTACCAGGCGCGCTACATGCGTCTAATACGTGCATACCAGGCTTTATGTCCATTAAAAAGGCAGCCATTTGAGCTGACTCATCTTGAACAGAAAAGTAACCTTCTCTAAATTTTGGTAATTTGCTTAAGGTCGCTTCGTGAATATAAATGCCTACAGGTGATACAGCTGCCAATGAATAAATAATTTCATTTTCTTCTAGCAGCAAGGCATAAGCTTCACGTGTTATTTTGAGTACATTAACCCGTATTACAAGAGGCGCTTTACAGTTATTAGCCTCTAATATTTCTTGCCAATGAAGAGGCCAATCTTTTTCTAGTTGATCAATAAACCATGTTTCATGCGCATATTTTGTTGAAGGTTCTTTTTCTAAAAAGGGAGCAAACTCATTTTTTTGTCTTTGCGCTCTGCGCAAAATGGCATTGACCAAACCTTTTGCCCAGCTTTTATTTATTTTATTTGTCATTTCAACACATTCATTAATGACAGAATAATCTGGCAGATTTAGAAAATATAATTGATATAAACCGATTAGCATAATCAAAAAGATGTCGCAATCTTTACTTTTTAACGGGCTATCTAACAAATGGTCGCACCAAGCATCAAGCTGATTATACTTTCTGCAAACACCAAAACAGGTTTCATAAATAAGGCTATTTTCTTTGTGATATAGCACTTGATGAAAAGAAAGGGATTGATCAAGCGTTGAGAACAGGTCTGTTTTTGTAGGAAAAAAAACATCCTGAAGCACATCTAGTGCAACTAACCGAGAATTTTTTTGTGTCATATGAACTCACGAGAACTGATTTTTAATACTGAAAAGATCTTTTTTAGAGTTGAGTGCGTCAGCAATAGAAATTGCTTTACCGCCTTCAAATTGAATTTTTTTGAGGACCAGCAATCCTTTGCTGGTATTAACCGAAACACCAGAAGCATCCGCTTTTATAATGGTGCCTGGTTTTTCAGGTGAGATCATTGCATCGTATTCTGCCTCCCACAGTTTAATTTTTTTCCCCTTAATTTCAGCTGTGCAAACAGGCCAAGGATTAAAGGCGCGTATTTTTCTTGATAAAGTTAAAGCATTTTCATTCCAGTTAATAACTGCCTCAGTTTTATCTATTTTTTTAGCATAATTAGCTATTAAGTTATTTTGTTTAATGGGTAATGTTTGTCCCTTTAACAGGGAAACTAGAGTATCAATTAATAAATCTGCACCTATATTGGCGAGCTTATCGTGCAAGGTAGTAGTTGTTTCAGTCGATAGAATAGGTGTTTTTTTAATAGATAAGATATCTCCTGTATCCAACCCTTCATCCATCTGCATAATGGTAATGCCCGTTTGTGCATCCCCAGCTTCAATGCAGCGTTGAATAGGCGCCGCTCCACGCCATCTAGGCAGGATCGAGGCGTGCACGTTAATACAGCCTAGCCTAGGAAGCGCTAGTATGGATTTTGGGAGAAGGAGTCCATAAGCAACAACAATAAAAAGTTCTAATTGATGCAGCTTAAATACGTCTTTTTCATCATTAGTCTTTAATGAGAGGGGCTGTAAAACAGGAATGTTATGATTCATTGCGCATTCTTTAACAGCGCTTGGTGTGAGCAGCATGCCTCTGCCTGCAGGTCGATCTGGTTGCGTATAAATAACCGCTGGTTGATAAGGTGTGCCAATCAATTTTTTTAAAGTGATTGAGGCGAACTCAGGCGTGCCGGCAAAACCAATTTTCATTTGTCGGCACTTCTTTTTTTCTGCTTTATCATTTTTCGCATCACAATTTCTTGTTTAAGCTCAGAAAGATAATCAATGAATAATTTTCCTTCTAAGTGATCCATTTCATGTTGTACGCAAACAGCAAGTAAGCCCTCACACTCTATTTGCTGAGAGCATCCTTCGATATCAAGATAAGATAGTTTTAGTTTTGCAGCGCGGCTGATGTTTTCCTGATAGCCAGGAACAGAGAGGCAACCTTCTTCATAAACTTGTAGTCCTTCTTGCTCATCGACAATAGGGTTAATTAAAATTAAGGGCTGATTATGTTCGGCAGAGACATCCGTCACAATAATTCTTTGATGAATATTAACTTGTGTTGCTGCCAGTCCCACGCCTTTTGCTAAGTACATGGTTTCTAGCATGTCTTTTGTTATTTGGGCAATAGTTGCATTAACTTGCTCAACAGGTTTTGCTTTGGTTCGTAACCGAGGATCAGGATGTGTAAGAATTTCAAGAACAGCCATAATTGCCACCTATAGCTAGATAAGATTAGGCCTCTTTTTATGGAGGCAAAAGAATTGCAAATGAAAAAATATTCTATGCAGGCCTTAAATATGCCTCAACTTTCGTTTTGCCTGCTACATTTTATAGTATTGCGCAAAAAATATGTTGATAAAAGGAAATGTCATAAAAATTGCTTGAATGACATCAAGGAAATAGCCCATGAGAAAAGAAAATTTATCTGTTTTGAGAGCCTTTGTCTTTGCTTTATTTTTTGTCTCTTTTGTTGTCTCAGCAGGCGAAACACCCTTCAAGGAAGGTCATCCTGAAGAATATACTGTTAAAGAGGGCGATACTTTATGGGGTATATCTGATTCTTTTTTAGAAGAACCCTGGAAGTGGCCAGAAATTTGGTATAACAATCCTCAGATAGAAAATCCTCATTTGATCTATCCTGGCGACAGACTGCACTCAACGATGGTTAATGGTAAAAAAATGTTGACGCTTATTGGTCGTGGAAATAAATACTCAAGCCGCGCAGTGATGTCTGATGGTTCCGTTAAGTTAAGCCCTAAAGCACGTGTTACACCAATTGAGTTGAATATCCCTGCGATCCCTCTGGATGCGATTCAAAGCTATCTTGTTAACCACCGTGTAATTGATAGCAAGGAATTGCTAGAGCAGGCGCCTTATATCGTTTCAGGATATGAAGAGCATATTGTAATGGGGCGTAGCGATCGATTATATGCAAGAGGTAAGTTCTTACCTGATGTAGCGGCGTATGGTATTTATCGTCAAGGCGAACCTTATATCGACCCAGTAACTGGCGATATTTTAGGTTTTGAAGCAAGAGAGCTGGGGCTGGTTAAAGTTACTGAATTTGAGGATGACGTTGCAATACTTAAGTTGCTGAGTTCAAATCAGGAGGTTCGTCTTGGAGACCGTCTATTGCCAACCCTTGAGAGAAAAGTAGACTCAGTATTTTATCCTCAAGCGCCTCGCGTTGATATTCGGGGGCAAATCGTTCATGTTTTTGGTGGTGTGAGAAATGTTAGCCAATTTAATGTAGTCGTTTTAAATAAAGGTGAGAAAAATCATTTAAGAATTGGCGATGTTCTTGCGGTCTATCGTAAAGGCGGGCAAGTCAGAGATCAGTTTACAAATGAACTAATAGAGCTGCCAGCGGATAGAAGCGGGTTGCTTATCATTTTTAGAACATTTGAGAAAGTAAGCTTCGGCCTTATTTTAAAAGCAGAGCGTAATTTGAAAGTGCTGGATGAAGTAAGAAACCCTTAATAAGGTTCATACCATTGACACAATATTTTGACTTAGAAGAAGGGCTGGTTCTTTGGCGATGCCAAGGTGTCGGCCCTTTAACTTTTTATAGAATTATTCAGGCATATCCTGCTCTTTCTCATTTTTTTACTCAGCCGCAGATTGTTTGGCAACGTTATGGCTTGAAAAAGAAAGCAATTGAGCAGCTCCTTGAGTGGGTTTCTGGCGTACCCTCTGGCGAGCTTAGATTAGGTGTCAATACTGATCTTGCCTGGCTAAAAAAAGACAGCAGACATCATATTATTTCAATTAATGATTCACGCTATCCTTCTTTGTTAAAGCAAATTAAAGACCCGCCCCCTTTTTTATTTTTATGCGGTAATCCTGAGCTATTAGGATGCTTACTTTTAGCGGTGGTGGGTAGCAGGCAAGCTTCACTTTATGGGGCAAAGAATGCTTTTAACTTTTCAAAATATTTAAGTCAGCGTTCTATTTGTATTGTGAGTGGCTTGGCTAAAGGTATAGATAAAGAGGCGCATCTTGGCGCGCTAGAGGGGAGCGGTAAAACAATTGGCGTTGTTGCGCATGGATTAGATGCTGTTTATCCGGCTGAGAATAAGTTTTTATTTGAGCGCCTGAAGCAGGAAGGCTTAATTGTCAGTGAGTTTCCTATTGGCGTAAGAGCAAGGCCAGATTATTTTCCAAGAAGAAATCGTATTATCAGCGGGCTTAGCATGGGTGTATTAGTTATTGAGGGTAGCTTGCGAAGCGGCTCATTAATTACAGCCAAACAGGCGATGGAGCAGGGTCGAGATGTTTTTGCGATACCTGGTTCCATTCATGAATTAACTGTAAAGGGGTGCCATCAACTAATTAAAGAAGGCGCAGCCCTGGTAGAGTCCGCTGAAGATGTCCTTATTCTTTTACCTGCTCATTATGATATTAAAAATAATGCACAACAGTGCAATCCATCCTCGTTATTTACTAGTGAAAAACAGAAGCATAGTGAAACGCTTAAAGTTGAAAGTGGGCCGGCGGTTTTTTCTATACATGTATCAAAAGAAGAGAGGCATATTATTGAGCTTATCCAAAACGGAGCAAGTAATATTGATGAGTTATGCGCAACAACAACCTGGAGCGTTCAGCAAGTAACGATGTTACTCACAGCGATGGAAATTAAAGATCTTATATCGTGGGACGTTAAAGGATATACAGTTAACGCCTCGCAATCATGAGTAATTCTAAACAATATTGCGCCTAAAGCGCTGGTATTTAAAGCCTCTCCTTGTTACTCTTCGTCTTTGTGATATACCCTTCGCACTTGAAAACACGGCATTGTTGGCTGCTCTCACTC